>JAIXSF010000430.1 GCA_027484835.1 Rhizobiaceae bacterium
CCTGCGACGTCTGCCACGGCAAGCGCTATAACCGCGAGACGCTGGACGTGACCTTCAAGGGCAAGTCGATCGCCGATGTGCTCGATATGACGGTCGAGGAAGGCGTCGAGTTCTTCCAGGCAGTGCCGGCGGTGCGCGACAAGCTGCAGGCGCTGTTCGATGTCGGCCTCGGCTATATCAAGGTCGGCCAGCAGGCGAACACGCTTTCCGGTGGCGAGGCGCAGCGCGTCAAGCTCGCCAAGGAGCTGTCGAAGCGCTCGACCGGACGTACGCTTTACATCCTCGACGAGCCGACCACCGGCCTGCATTTCCACGATGTGGCCAAGCTTCTGGAAATGCTGCAGGAACTGGTCAATCATGGGAACAGCGTCGTCGTCATCGAGCACAATCTCGAGGTCATCAAGACGGCCGATTATATTCTCGACTTTGGTCCCGAAGGTGGCGATGGCGGCGGCCAGATCGTTGCCCAAGGCACGCCGGAAGAGGTGGTCAAGGTCGAAGCTTCCTATACGGGGCAGTTCCTCAAGGAGCTGTTGCAGCGGCGACCGGTCAAGAAGGTGCAGGCGGCGGAGTAAGCCGCCTGCGCTTTCGGAAGCTGGATCGTCTCTGTCTGCAGGCATGTATTTATTTGTTTAGCCAATTACCTAATTTTCTTTTTCGAGAGGCGCTTCATGACCAAATCCGGCACGATCCGTTGCGGCATCGGTGGTTGGACCTTCGATCCCTGGGATGACAGCTTCTACCCCGCCGACCTGCCGAAGAAGCGCCAGCTGGACTATGCCAGCCGGCAGCTGACCGTGATCGAGGTCAACGGCACCTACTATTCGAGCCAGAAGCCCGCAACCTTTGCCAAATGGGCCTCCGAAGTGCCGGACGGTTTCGTCTTTTCGCTCAAGGCCAGCCGGTTCTGCACCAACCGAAAGATCCTCGCCGAAGCCGGGCCCTCGGTCGAAAAATTCCTCAATCAGGGCGTTGCGGAACTGGGCGCACATCTGGGGCCGATCCTCTGGCAGTTCATGGGAACGAAGAAGTTCGAGCCTGAGGATTTTGAAGCATTCCTCACATTGTTGCCGAAGACGCTGAATGGGCAAGCTCTGCGTCACGTCGTCGAGCCCCGGCATGAGAGCTTCCAGGTGCCGGAGTTCATCGAGATGCTCCGCCGTCATGACGTCGCCGCCGTGTGCGCCGACCATCACGACTATCCGATGTTTGCCGACGTCACGGCCGACTTCGTCTACGCCCGGCTGCAGAAGGGCATGGACGAGACGCCGACCTGTTATCCGGCGGCAGATCTCGACGCCTGGGGCGAGCGCTGCAAGGTGTATGCTGCAGGCAACGTGCCGGAAGACCTTGACCTGATCGCCAAGGACAAGCCGGAAAAGAAGGTGCCGCGCGACGTGTTTGCCTTTTTCATCTCCGGCGGGAAGGTCAATGCGCCGCGTGGTGCGATCGAGCTGCAGAACCGGGTCAGCTGATCCCGCGCGGACCTAACAGACCTCAATTTGTGACATTGGCGAAACTGGACTAGGCTCGGTCGCAGAGTCGCGGGCTTCCCGTGACCCGGACCAGCATGCTTCCCTTTTTGGACATGGGTCCAGCATCGAGGGGTTGGGGCAGTTTCATGTCGGGCATCGCCGTCTTCATTCATCTCGCCGGCGCCGTGGCGCTGCTCCTGTGGGCGACCCGCATGGTGCGGACGGGCATCGAGCGCGCCTATGGCGGCGTGCTCAAGGACAAGCTCCGGCATGCCGTCGGCAACCGATTTTCTGCCGCCTTTGCCGGCTTTCTGTTTGCTGTCGCCCTGCAGAGCGCGACGGCCGTTGCCCTGATCGTCGCCTCGTTTTCAGCGGCCGGCTATGTCGTGCCGGCGATCGGTGTCGCGACCCTGCTCGGCGCGGACCTGGGCTCGGCTTTCGTGGTCCGTATCCTACGCTACGATCTCTCGCTGCTCGTTCCGATCCTGCTTCTCGCTGGAACGGTTGCATTCCGGGCTTCCGAAGCCCGTGGCTGGCGGCAGATCGGCCGTATCCTGTTCGGCCTCGGCCTGCTGCTCCTGTCGCTGCGGCTGATCGGCGAGGCTTCGGAACCGCTGCGCGAAAGCCGCATCCTTCCGGTGCTGTTCAATTATCTCGCCAGTGACTGGATCAGCGCCTTCCTGCTGGCCGGGCTGCTTGCCTGGGCGTTTCATTCGAGCGTTGCGGCCGTCCTGCTGGTCGCCTCGCTTGCCGACAAGCACCTTCTGCCCGACGCGCTGATCATTCCCCTGGTGCTTGGCATCAATTTCGGCGCTGCCATCATTGCCGCCTTGCTCACTAAGAATGCCGAGGCGAAAGCCCGGATCGTGCCGCTTGGGAATGTCGTGATTCGCGGCCTGATGACGCTCGTGGCGCTGGCGGCGCAATTTGCTTTCGCGGTCAGCCCATCGGTGTTTTCAAACAATCCCGGTGACGCGGTTGTCCTAGTGCACCTTGCGATGAATGCAGCGGTGCTGGTTCTCGGCCTGCCCTTTGCCGGGCTGATTGCCGGACTGCTGGAACGCCTGCTGGCGCGGGGCGAGGAAGGTGCTGCCAATGACGATCGCCTCTCGGCGCTCAACGTCCACGATCTCGCCAATCCGCAGCAAGCCATTTCGAACGCAACACGCGAGGTGCTTGCCGTCTGCGACAAGACCGAGGTTATGCTGAACGGTATCTTCGATCTTTTCGAGAACTGGGATCCGAAGAAAACCCAGCGCATCGAGACCCTCGACGACCAGATCGACACGATCCATCGCGACATCAAGTTCTACCTTGCCCGGATTTCGGAGACGGCGCTCGACCAGACGTCGGCCGCGCAATGCCAGAACCTGCTGGGCACGACGATCAAGATCGAACAGGCGGCGGACATCATTTCGCAAAACATGCTGACCCGCGCCCGCAAGAAGAAGGAGCGGAATGTCGCCTTCTCGGCCGAAGGCTGGGCGGAGCTCTGCGCCATGCACAACGAAGTGGTGCAGAACGCCCATCTCGCGTTCAATCTGCTTGTGACCCGCGATCTTGGACATGCGCGACAACTCGTGGCCCGCAAGGAAGCGATCCGCAATCTGGTAAAGATCAGCGAGGAGCGCCATCTGCAGCGTCTTCGCCAGGGCAATGCGGCGAGTTTCGAGTCAAGTTCGCTGCATATCGACACGATGCGCGATCTCAAGGAGATCAACTCGCTGTTCGTTTCGATTGCCTATCCGCTCCTCGAAGGGGAAGGGCTTTTGCGGCATAGCCGCCTCGTGCAGCCCGCCGAACTCTGAGACACGGATATCAATCCGGCTGGATGTGCCTGACGAGATCTTCGGCGGTCAGGCCAGCGCCTGCACGCCGCGCTGCCAGTCCATGCTGATGAACGCCTGCACAGGCGGCCTCGAAGGCGGGCATGCCATTGGCCAGTCTTGCACCGATGATACCGGCGAGCACGTCGCCTGATCCGGCTGTCGCCAGCGTTGCGGGAGCCTTTTCTTCGATCGCTGCCCGACCATCGGGGGACGCGATGACGGTGTCGGCGCCCTTGTAGACCACGATACCGCCCAGGATGGCTGCAGCCGCAAGCGCCTTCCCGATCTTGCCCCCGGCCGTGTCCGCCGCAGTGTCGGGGAAAAGACGGGCAAATTCGCCTTCGTGTGGCGTGACGACGATGCGCGGAGCGCTACCTGCAAACGCGGACGACAGCGCGCCGACCTCTCCGCGGAAAGCGGTAATGCCGTCTGCATCGAGAACCAGGCTGCGGCCAGCCTCGCCGAGCATAAGCGCAAACTCGCGCGCACGGTCGAGATCGCCGAAGCCGGGTCCGAGGACGAAGGTGGACCTGCGGGTGTCGTCCAGCAGAGCAGAAAGGTCAGAGCGGCTGTCGATCGCGGTGAGCATGACTGCCGTCAGGTGGCCGGCATTGGTGGCGATAGCACTCTTGGGGGACGCAAGGGTGACCAGTCCGGCCCCTGCCCTCAGTCCGGCCTCTGCCGACAGCCTCGACGCGCCGGTTGCGAACTCGCCGCCGGAGAAGACGGTGAGATGCCCACGGCGATACTTGTGATCCTCGGCAGCACCTTTTCGATCGTGTGCGTGCCAGATGCCTTTTCCATTCACCCACAGAGGACCGGCTTCCTGGTCGACGATCCGACGGGGAATGCCGATATCGAAGACCTCCACGTCGCCGCAGTGGGAGCGACCGGGGAGCAGGACATGTCCGGGTTTTCGGGTCATGAAGGTCACGGTGTGGAGCGCCCTGAAGGCTTCGCCCCGCACCTTTCCTGTCGCACCGTCTATCCCCGATGGCAGGTCGATCGCGAGGACAGGAAGGCCTGCCTCGCGGATCCTGCGGATCAAAGCCTGCACCTCGTCTGGCAGGTCACGCGCGAGGCCGGCGCCGAAGAGGCCGTCGATCACGAGATCGCCGGTACTCGGCGTGTAGTGATGCAGCGGTTCGGCCGACAAGGGGCAATTCTGACGGGCCCGAGCAGCATCTCCCTTCCATGTTGCGTCATCGGAGAGGCCGTGAACGACGACCCCTGCTCCAGCCCTTGCGAGAGCGGAGGCTGCAATCCAGCCATCGCCTCCGTTATTGCCCGGGCCGCACAACACCACGTAGCGACGTGCTGCCGGAAACAATCTGAGGGCCGCGGCGGCGACCGCTTCACCTGCGCGGACCATCAAGCCGAAGCTGTCCAGCCCGGACGCCGCAGCAGATGCATCGACCCTTGCCATGGCGGCAGGGGTCAGGAGGTATTGGGGAGTGGGACTGATCATTGGCGCAGGTTAGAGCACAATCCATGTCGTGCGCAACGCTGCACGATTTTAGGCAGACGCCGATGATGCTTTTGTGTGCAATTGCCTAGTTTTAGTCCTCATGCGTTCGAAATTGCGCAAGAAGGACAGCCGCTTAGCGAAGATTTGGCGCACGAAAAAAGATTGGCTAAAATCGATATTTTGAAGGAAACGGGCTGGCTTTTCCGGTCATTTTGCTGGAGATTTGCCCTGTCGGACGGAGGAGGCGGCGGTTTTCGCATAATTTTCGCGAAAAACTGGCACACTCCATGCATTCATCCCGGCGGGCGGGGCTCATCCTGCTTTACTGAGGAAGCGGAGAGAAATTATATAAAGAAAAAGATCGAAGCGATCATCAAGCCTTTCAAGCTCGACGAAGTGAAGGAAGCCCTTCAGGAAGTCGGCCTGCAGGGTATCACCGTGACGGAAGCCAAGGGCTTCGGTCGCCAGAAGG
>JAIXSF010000365.1 GCA_027484835.1 Rhizobiaceae bacterium
ACCCTGGCCGCCGGGGCCGGGGACCGCCGCCGTGAAGTAGAGACGGCGCGACTGTGCAAAATCCGGGGCAAGCGCGATGTCGAGAAGGCCGCCCTGACCCACGGCCGCGATGCGGGGCAAGCCACCCAGGGGCCGGCCGACTTCGCCGTCACGGATGATGCGCATGCGGCCGGGCCGCTCGGAGACGATGTAGGCACCATCCGGCAGAACTTCGACCGACCAGGGATGTTCGAGGGCGCCGGCAATTGGGGTGACCTCGATGGAGACGTTGCCGGCGCGATACTGCCTGGCGTCCTCCGCCGATGCCGGCAGGACGAGGGACATGGCGAGCAGGGGCGCGGAAAGCCATGCGGTCCTGGTCAATACATGCGGCATCTTCATCTCCTCGTCCCGACTGTTCCGCCCAGAATGTGGGAATGACTGCGAGATCGACAAGGCGGCGTGCGGCAAGAGACTGCGTGCTGACCGAAATGTGAAGAGATACTCGGGCTTACGTGGCACTAAGCCGAATGCGCGACGCTCCGCTTTAAGACAGATCGGGCGGGGACTGCCGGTGCACGACTTCCTGCCAGTTACGTCTCCACAGCGCGAGACCACCGGCTGCCATGACGGAGAAACAGGCAAAGATCAGGAGAATGAGGATATGCCGCTCGCTCGCGGGGATGTTTGTCATATGGCGGTGGTCAGCACCGAGTTCTGCGGTCCGGACGGGCGTGAACGGCGCGGCGATGCTGGCGGTGGTGATGGCATCCGTATCCGGGGAGGCAAGGGTGGTTCGAGCTGCCACGTCGATTGTAGCCGAAGTCCGCGGCAGGTGGGGACTTGCCAGCGCCAGAAGGACCAGCGCCACGCCGCTTGTTGCGGCAAACCAGGCGAGGGGTCGGCTCCGGCGCGAGGAGGGGCGAATTGTTTCCAGTTCGAAATCCATGACGCGAGCCTCCGTCTCTTTGATGAGACCGCATGAAAGCGTGTGATCGCGTCGACAGAGCGACGGAAATGTGGCCGTGCGCGCGCCGAATTGTGATTTCGTCGGTTCAGCACAGAGAGCGGGGGATCTGTCATTCCCCCCATGACGCAAATCTCTTCGCTGCGGCGTGCTTTTGGCTTGAAAGGCAGGGGCTCTTTCGCCATAGAGCTTGGACCTGAGGCCCCGGGGAGCGGGGCCGATGTTCAATCAGCTCAGGACACGCAACAATGGCTTTCCTTGCCGACGCCCTTTCCCGCATCAAGCCTTCCGCGACCATCGCCGTCACGCAGATGGCCCGGGAGCTCAAAGCGCAGGGGAAAGACGTCATTTCGCTTTCCGTCGGCGAGCCCGACTTCGATACGCCGCAGAACATCAAGGATGCGGCCGTTGCTGCCATTGCCCGTGGCGAGACGAAGTACACGCCAGTTGCCGGCATTCCCGAGCTGCGCAAGGCGATCGCCGATAAGTTCAAGCGCGAGAACGGTCTCGACTACAAGCCTGAGCAGGTCATCGTTGGTACCGGCGGAAAGCAGATTCTTTTCAATGCCTTCATGGCGACGATCAATCCGGGAGATGAAGTTGTCATTCCGGCGCCGTTCTGGGTCTCTTATCCGGAAATGATTGCGCTTTGCGGCGGCACGCCTGTATTCGTCGAGACCACGCTTGAGAACAATTTCAAGCTGACCGCCGAGCAGCTTGACAAGGCGATCACGCCGAAGACCAAGTGGTTCATGTTCAACTCGCCGTCCAACCCGTCGGGTGCCGCCTATAGCAAGGAAGAGCTGAAGGCGCTGACCGACGTGCTGATGAAGCATCCGCATGTCTGGGTTCTGACCGACGACATGTACGAGCATCTCGTCTTCGGCGACTTCGTCTATTACACGCCAGCCCAGGTCGAGCCGGCACTTTACGAGCGCACGCTGACGATGAACGGCGTCTCCAAGGCCTATGCGATGACCGGCTGGCGTATCGGCTATGCGGCCGGCCCGCTGCCGCTGATCAAGGCCATGGACATGATCCAGGGTCAGCAGACCTCGGGCGCCTGCTCGGTTGCCCAGTGGGCGGCCGTCGAAGCGCTCAATGGTCCGCAGGACTTCATCACGGAATCGAAGAAGGCCTTCGAAGAGCGCCGCGACCTTGTGGTCTCGATGCTGAACCAGGCGTCGGGCATCGTTTGCCCGAAGCCGGAAGGCGCCTTCTACGTCTATCCGTCCTGCGCTGCCCTGATCGGCAAGACGGCGCCCTCGGGCAAGGTCATCGCGACGGACGAAGATTTCGTCATGGAACTGCTGGCAACCGAAGGTGTGGCGACCGTCCACGGCTCGTCCTTCGGCCTCGGTCCGAATTTCCGCGTGTCCTACGCGACATCGAACGCCAAGCTGGAAGAGGCCTGCAGCCGCATCCAGCGCTTCTGCGCTTCGCTGAAGTAAGTCACACGCTTCAACGTCAGATACTGAAAGGGCCCGCATCGCGGGCCCTTTTTATTCATCTGGCCTTAGCCCTTCGTCAGCTTGACGATGGTCGAGTTGCCGCCGCCGCGTTGTTCGGTCACGGCATAGACGGCGCCGTCGGGGCCGACCTTCACATCGCGGATGCGAGCGTCGAGAGCGACGCGTTCTTCATGCTTGACGCGGTCGTTTTCCATGTGGAGCACGACGATGCCCTGGCTGACGAGGCCGCCGACCAGGAAGGCACCCTTCCATTCCGGGATGGCGTCGCCGTCGTAGAAGGCCATGCCCGAAGGCGCGATGACGGGATCCCAGTAGTAGATCGGCTGCTCCGTATCGGCCATCTGCGTGACGCCGTCGCCGACCTTCTCGCCGCTATACTCCACGCCATAGGTCACTTCCGGCCAGCCGTAGTTCTTGCCTGGTTCAGGGAGGTTCAGCTCGTCGCCACCCTTGGGGCCGTGCTCCACGGTCCAGAGGCGGCCTTGGCCGTCGATGGTCGCGGATTGCAGGTTACGGTGGCCGAGCGACCAGATTTCCGGCTGGGCATTGTCCTGGCCGACAAAGGGATTGTCGGGGAGTGCTTCGCCCGTCTGGCTGATGCGGAAGATCTTGCCCAGCCCGCTCTGCAGATCCTGGGCCTGGACACGCGGTTCGGCGTCGGAGCGCTCGCCGACGGTAACATAGAGTTCGCCCGCCGGTCCGAAGGCGAGGCGGGAGCCGAAGTGCTTGTTGCCGTCATAGCTCGGCATCTGGCGGAAGATCACGCTGACATCCTCCAGCGCGCCGCCGCCCTGATCGTCGGGAACGAGGCGGGCGGATGCGACCGAGGTGCCGTTGCCGTCGTCACGGGGTTCGGAGAAGGAGAAGAAGATCTTGCCTGAAGTCGCATAGTCCGGGGCAAGCGCTACGTCGAGCAGGCCGCCCTGGCCATTGGCAAGCACTTCCGGGACATTGGCAATCTCGGGGCCGACCTTGCCGTCCGTGCCGACGATATGCATGGCGCCCTGCTTGGCATTGACCAGCATGCGGCCGTCCGGGAGGAATTCCATCGCCCAGAGATGCGGCAAGCCTTCAGCCACCACCTCGGTCTTGATGGTGGCGACCTGCGCGGGCTGCGGGGCCCGTGTCTGTCCGTTGAAGGCGGGTTGCTGGTCGGGCGCGTTGGGCGCCTGGGTCTCGACCGGCGTGCCGGTTTGCTGGGCAAAGGCGGGTGCTGCGGCGATGCCGAGGCTGAGCATGGTTCCGGCAAGGATGTGGGGGAGACGGTTCATCAATTCCTCCTGGTCAGATGTTTGGACCCGATCAACGCGTCATGTGGTCGGAAAGCTCCCCCGCGGTAGGGCGAGGGAGATAACGTTTGCTTTATCCGGCAGTGAGGGCGAACGTGTTCGGAACAGAAAAGCGGGCCACTGGGGCCCGCTTCGAGAGTGTTTCGATCATGCCGGCGTTTTGATCCAGCTGCCGAGATAGGGCGCGTTGGCGAAGATCTTTTCTCTGTCGCGCCATACTGCGGGCAGGGCGAGAATACCGAGCGCGCCGATGGTGATGAAGGTCTTGGTCAGCTGCGACAGTTCCGGTGTGCGGGCGTCGAGATAGTAGACCATGTAGACGATCAGCACGTGCCAGACGTAGATCTGCAGCGAGTGACGGCCGAGCAGCTGCAGGAAGCTCAACGTGAACAGGCTTGTGAGCGTCGAGGCGATCTTCTGGATGACCGGGCTCTGGTGACGCGGGCCGGCAATGAGCAGCCAGGCCAAGCCATAGGCGACGGCGGCAAAGTTGATCAGGTAGACAGGACCAAAGTCCGCACGGACTTCCATCAGGCCGAATTTCTCCAGAACGAAGCCCGGCATGAAGCCGTGGGCCGTGGCCACCCGCAGAGGCAGGAAGAACAGCGTGATGGCGAGCGCCGTCCAGGCAAGCGTAGTGCGGTTCGGGTCGAAGACCTTCTGCCACTCGATCTTTTTCATCGAGGTCAGCGTGCCGGCGATGATGCCCGAGAAGAAGACGATCTGCCAACCGAGCAAATTGAACGAAACGCGCAGGCCTTCCTGTTCCGGAGCGCCTGCAAGCCAGGCATCGACCGGGAAGGTCAGGATCCGATGGAGGCCGAGCTGGGCGGCGAGCCACACGAGCAGCGAGCCGATCGCCACGCCCAGCCACTGGCCACGCAGGCACAGCCAGATGACGACCGGTGCAAAGACCATGTAGGCGATGTATTGCGGTAGGATGTCCATGAAGGTCGGCTGGACGAGGAAGGTCGCGACCGGTGCGAGCGAGCTCGGATCAAGCAGGCTGACGTCGCCCAGCCAGTTCTTCCAGGCACCGACTGCACCGGGCAAGACGAGCTGAAGCAGCAGAACGATGAACACGATCGCCATGGCATAACGATAGAGTTCGAGCGCGCGCGACCAGATGCGATCGCGGCCGACCGCGTAGCCATCCTTCATCATCTTGCGGCTGTAGACCATGCCGGTCAGCAAGCCGGACAGGAAGACGAAGCCCTGGGCGTCCTCGACGAAGGCGAGGTTGCGGTGATTGATCTCGACGAGCCAGAGGCCCCCGGTGAACACCATATGGTTGATCAGCATGAAGACGAGGAAATAGCCCCGCATGCCGTCGATCACGTCCAATCTCTTCACGTGCGACTCCCGAGTTGGCCCCCCGGCGACCCGCGGGGGCGATCATCATCCGCATCGTGTTGACAATGCGGCGGGAGGCCCATCCGGGGCCGATCCTTGCTCAGGGAACGGCAGCTTTCCCCAAAAGTTCCGCAGCGCTTCGCTCACGGATCCGTGCCCGGATGTCGCAGGCCCCAGCGAATCAGCTCAGGTCAGAGGCCAAGGAAGGCGAGCATGATGAAGGTGGCGAAGAGTACGAAATGGGTCATGCCCTCGATCGCGTTGGTCTCTCCGTCGTTCAGATTGATCGCGGCGGCAACGAGTGTAATCGCCACCATGGTGGTCTGAACCGGGGTCATGGCCATGACGAATGGCTGGCCGGTGTAAAGCGCGATCGCTTCCATGACCGGCACCGTCAGGATGACGGTCGAGAGCGAGGCGCCCATGGCGATATTCACCACAGCCTGCATGCGGTTGCGCAGGGCTGCCCGCATGGCGGTGAGGATTTCCGGGGCGGCGGATATGCCGGCAACGAGGATCGCGGTCAGCGCCACCGGCGCCCCCGTGCCTTCGAGGCCTGCATCCATCAGGACCGACATGACTTCCGCGAGCACGCCGATGAGCACCACCCCGAACAGGATCACGCCGATCGACCAGAGGGTCGATCCCTCGTGCTCGTCTTCGACCGTCTTCGCAACCTCGCTTTCAGTTCCTGCTGCTTTCGGCTGATCCCAAGGGCGACCGGCCTGGCGGCTTGGATAGCTATAGGAGAAGAAGTAGCTGTGGGTACCGACCTGCATGCGCAGGAACAGGGCGTAGAGGGCGATCATCGCGCCGATCGTGAAGACGGAATAATACTGCCAGCGGTCGCGGGGAATGAATTCCGGCACGATCATCGAGATGCCCATGGCGGTGAGGATCATCACGCCGTAGGTCTTGCCGCTGTCGTCGTTATAGGGCTGTTCGCCGTGCTTGAGGCCTCCGAGCAGGGCGGCGAGGCCGAGGATGCCGTTGATATCCAGCATGACGGCCGAATAGATCGTGTCGCGCACCAAAGTCGGCGAGGCGCCATTGCTCATCATGATCGCCAGGATGAGCACCTCGACGGCCACGGCAGACAGGGTCAGGATCATGGTGCCATAGGGATCGCCGACCTTGTGAGCAAGGATCTCGGCATGGTGAGCAACGCGCATCGAGCCCACGACGATCGCAGCGATCAGGGCCGCGGCGCCCATCAGCGACGGAATCTGCCCGGCTTCCAGAACCGAATGTTCGAGCACAAGGGCCAGAATCGCCGCGACGATCGGGATGAGAAGAAGTCTTTCCTGCCTGATGCGCGACACCGTTCTCTCCTTCTGTCGATCTTGTTCCGTAACGGATGGCTGACACTGCTGTTCCCGGGCGGTGGCCCCATGTTTGCGCACTGGCTGTTTTGATGGAATACTCTCCTCAGCCTGGGAGGAGAAGGCCATGGTGAAGATCATCTACGAGATCGTTCCTCATGACGGCGGATGGGCCTATCGGCTCGGCGGCGCCTATTCGGAGGCGTTTCCGACCCATGACCAGGCCCTGGAGGCCGCGCGCATCGTCATGCAGGAGCAGCAGGTCGGCGACGAGCCCGTGACCATCAGCTTTCAGGACGAGAGCGGGCGCTGGCGCGAGGAGTACAGCGACGGGGGCGACCGGCCCGAGGTCGAGATCGTCGACACGTTTGCCGAAGGATCGCATCCTCCTTCGTGAGCTGGTTCGGAAACACAACGTTTTCAACAGTCTGGAGCGCAGACTTCAGTCGATGATTCCGCTTCGTGTCGTACGCGCAGCCGGGTTTTTCGATGGCCGGATCCACGTCTCGAGACCTGCGACGAGAGCGTCGAAGGTGGTGCGGAAGCGTGGCACAGTCTTCAGGTTCTCGTGCATTACGACGAAGGTTTCGAGCGAGAGGTCGAGCGCACCTGGCAGCACCTCGACCAAGTCCGGCTCGCGCGCGGCGATCGCGTGCTGGCACATGCCGATGCCAAGCCCGGCGCGGATCGCCGCAAGCTGGACCAGATTGCTGTCGGCGCGAAAGTCGAAGGTGATACCGACCAGATCCGGCCGCTCCTTCAGGATGTCCCTGATGTAAGCGAGCTGACGATCGAAACCGATGAGACGATGGGCCGGCAATTCGCTCAGACTGTCCGGTACGCCGTGGCGCTCGAGATAGCGCCGGTGTGCGTGGAAGCCGAGGGAGAGCTTGCCGATGCGGCGGCTGAGCAGCGCCGCCTGTCTGGGCTGCACCATGCGGATCGCAATGTCGGCTTCCTGCTGCAGCAGATCCTCGACGGCATCAGATGCGGAAAGCTCGATTTCAAGCGCCGGATGGGCCTCTTGCAGGCCGGTGAGGATCAGGGGCAGGGTTTCCACCGCGATCACCTCGCTGGCGCTGATGCGCACGGTTCCGCGAACCTCCTCCATGTCGCCCGAGGCGATGCGGGCGAGTGCTGAGGACATTGCCGCCATGCCGCGCGCGTGGCCTTGCATGGCCAACGCCTTTTCGGTCGGAAGAAGGCCTTGGGGACTGCGCAAGAAGAGCGGCGCGCCGAAGGCTTGCTCCAGCGCTTCGATGTGGCGTCCCGCTGTCGGCTGCGTCAGGCCCAGTGTGCGAGCGGCGGCCGACAGCGAGCCGGTTTCCACGACGGCAAGAAACGTGCGGTAGTGATCCCAGCTGATCTGATCCAAGGCCATGCATTTTTGTATATCAACTGAACATTCTTTGGCAATTCTGAATATCGAGCTTTGCTGGCACACTTACTCCAGTTCAAACCACAGGAGATGAACATGTCAGATTTTCCGATGACATCCTTGCAGGCGCCACTCGCTCTCGTGCTGGGCGCAACAGGCGGCGTTGGCGGGGCGCTTGCCCGGGCACTGCTGCAGCGCGGCTACCGCGTGCGTGCGCTGCATCGCCGGCCCGAGCAACATGCAGCCAGCCGCCCACGCTTTGAATGGGTGGCAGGTGACGCTATACGTGCAGACGATGTGCTGCGCGCCGCAGACGGTGCCAGCGTCATCGTGCACGGCGTCAACCCACCCGGTTACCAGAATTGGGGCGAGCTCGTTTTGCCGATGATCGACAACACGATTGCTGCTGCCCGGGCCGCGGGCGCGCGGATCCTCATGCCGGGGACCATCTACAACTTCGGTCCCGACAGCTTTCCGTTGATCGCCGAGGATAGCCGTCAGGCGCCTGAAACCGTCAAAGGGCGCATCCGTGTAGAACTCGAACGGCGGCTGGAGCAGGCAGCAGCGGGTGAGGGGGTGCCGGTCATCGTTCTCCGCGCAGGAGATTTTTTCGGGCCGGATGCCGGCAACAACTGGTTCGCCCAGGGCCTCGTGCAGCCGGGAAAACCCGTCCGCTTCGTCGTGAACCCTAGTCGAAAGGGCGTGGGGCATGCCTGGGCCTATCTGCCCGATGTCGCCGAGACCTTCATGCGGCTCCTTGACCACGCGGATGCACTGCCGCCCTTTGCCCGGTTTCACATGGACGGCTTCTATGATCACGATGGTATGCAGATGGCGGCGACAATCGGCCGCGCCGTTGGCAAGCCGCGGATCTTTACCCTCGGCTTTCCCTGGCGTCTGGCTGGCCTTGCGCGTCCCTTCGTGCCTCTGATCAGGGAATTGCACGAGATGCGCTATCTCTGGCGTGAGACGATCCGCCTCGACAACCGGAAACTCGTCGAATTTCTCGGCGAGGAGCCTCGCACGCCGATTAACGCCGCGGTGCAGGCGACGCTCGAAAGTCTTGGCTGCCTGCCGCAGGCCGGCGCGACGCCGATGCGGGCGCCGGCGCTGCAGATTGCAGGAGATGGGCGATGAGCGGGGCTGCTCTCGCTTCGCCGCTGTCGGCGATCGTTTTCAAGGGGCTTGGTGTCGTTGTCGTCTCGGGCGTTGCCGTCCAGTTTTTCCTCGCCGGAATGACGGTCTTTGGAGCCGGGACGGGCTGGGAAACACATGCTGCGACGGGTGGGGCGCTGGGCTTGCCGGTGATCGGGCTGTTCCTCATGTCACTGTCCCGGGGACTGCGGACATATCGTGGTATCGCCGGCCTGCTGTTGATCGTTTATCTCATCCAGATAACGCTGGCAGCACTCGGAAGTGTGGCGCCCATGTTGGGGGCGCTGCATCCGGTCAACGGGCTTGCAATGGGGTTGATTGCTTTCCAGCTGGTCAGGCGGCTGGCAGTTCAACACCGCAGTGCCTTCTAGTCGAAGGATGGGCACCCGGCGAAACCGGGTGCCCATTGGTCCGTCAGGCGAGTGCCGGATAGGTCGTGTAGCCTTCCGCACCGCCGCCATAGAGGGTGGCCTGGTCCAGCGGGTTCAGCGCGGCGTCTTCCTTCAGACGACGCACGAGATCCGGATTGGCGATAAAGGGCCGGCCGAAGGCGACGAGGTCCGCATAACCGCTTTCGACGGCTTCGATCGCAGAAGCGCGATCATAGCCGTTGTTGGCGATCCAGGCGCCTTTGCCGCCCGCATCCCGATAGGCCGCCTTGAGCGCCTTCCAGTCGAAGGGCAAGACGTCACGCGGGCCGCCAGTCGCACCTTCGATGACGTGCACAAAGGCAAGATCGAACTTCGCGAGCGCCTCGACGAGGGCGGTGTAGACAGCCTTGGGATCGGGGTCGGAGACGTCGTTGGCAGGGGTGGTCGGAGAGATCCGGATACCGGTCTTCCCTGCGCCGATCTCCTTGGTGACGGCCTCGACGACTTCGAGGGTCAAGCGAATGCGGTTCTCGATCGATCCGCCGTACTGGTCGGTGCGCTGGTTGCTGTTCGAACGCATGAACTGCTCGAGCAGGTAGCCGTTGGCTGCGTGGATCTCGACGCCGTCAAAGCCGCCATCGACTGCGGCACGGGCCGCGCGTCGATAGTCCTCGATCACGCCCGGAAGTTCGGAGGTTTCCAGAGCGCGGGGTTCCGAGGTTTCGACAAAGCCACCCGAGCCATCGGCATTCAGCACATAGGTCTTGGACTTGGCAACGATGGCCGAGGGAGCAACAGGCTTGCCTTCCTGCGGCTGCAGGCTGGTATGCGAGATGCGGCCGACATGCCAGATCTGGGTGACGATCTTGCCACCGGCCTGATGCACGGCGTCCGTCACCTTCTTCCAGCCTTCTATCGCTTCAGGCTTGTAGAGGCCAGGCACGTCGGCATAGCCCTGTGCCTGCTGCGTGATGGCGGTACCTTCACTGATGATCAAGCCAGCGGTCGCACGCTGGCGGTAATACTCGACGTTCAGGTCGTTTGGCACTGCGCCCGGTGAGCGGTTGCGCGTCAGCGGGGCCATGGCGATACGATTGGAAACGGAGATGTTGCCGACGGATGTCGGTTCAAAAAGCTTGGACATATGACCTCTCGGGAGTTTCCGGCGACGGGAGGTTGCCGCCGGCATCCCCGATGTGGGGCATCACAGGGTGCTGTTCAAGGACTTGACGAATTCTGCGATCGTATCTTCGTTGCGGCGGTAGAGGACGCGCTGACCGACACGCTTGGAACTGATCAGGCCAGCTCGTTGCAAGGTCGCGAGATGAGCAGATACCGCAGACTGGGACAGGCCCGAGCGCTCGAATTGGCCAGCGCTGATGCCGTCGACGGCTTCTTCCTTTGGAACGCCAAAAAATTCCATGGGGCTCTTGAGCCAGATCAGCATTTCCATGCGCGCCGGGTGTGCCAGCGCTTTCATCACGTCCTCAAGGAACATGTCCCCTCCAATTCGAAAGCAAATCCATTGCGTGGCGGAGGTATCGCCGATGCCGAGCACGGGAACGTGCACGGCGTCAGTTCCGCCAGATGCGAGAACGCGCCTGGAGGCCTATGGTTCCATCGAAATAACAAAAAAAGAGGGCCACCGGAAAACCAGGGCCCTTTAAATTGTGAAGGTCAAAAACCTCCAGAGGGGAACAGCTGCTGCGGTGGAACTGGGAGGAAAAAGCCACCATGTGCATCAGCTGTGTGCGATATGGTGGTTTTTTGTGCAGTGAACAATGCTTTTTTATGCATGTCAGGCATGCGCGAGTTGCAGGTCTGTCTGCACAACCAACAAAAAAGGCAGCGCGATGGCTGCCTCAGAAGTTCCAGTTGCGGGCCTTGGCGACGATGAAGTCCCTGAATGCCTTGAGCTTTGCGGCATTCTTGATCTCGTCCGGATAGCAGAAATAGGTATCGAAGGACGGGACGTCGGCGCTGGTGACCAGCTGCAACAAGCCGGGATCGCGTCCGACGATATAGTCCGGCAGCATCGCGATACCGATGCCAAGCAGGCAGGCGCGCTTGATCGAGGTGAGACTGTTGATCTGCAAATGCGGCATGCGCGGATTGTCGGAGGAACGCCCGGCGACCTCCAGCCAGTTCACATCGAGCAGATAATTGGGTGCCGGCTCGCCGAAGGTGATGATCTTGTGGTTGTCGAGATCCTCGATCGACTGAGGCTCGCCGTACCGGTTGATATAGGACGGTGCCGCATAGACGTGCATGTGCACGGTGAACAGCTTGCGCTGGATGAGGTCAGACTGCTGGGGCTGGCGAAGACGGATGGCGCAGTCGGCATGGCGCATGTTCACGTCCAGCTCCTCGTTGTCGAGGATCAGCTGGATCGACATGTCGGGGTAGAGCTGCAGGAATTCCTGGACCTTGTCGGTCAACCAGCCCTGGCCCAGGCCGACTGTCGTGGTGACGCGCAGCTTGCCGGACGGCTTTTCCGTCGTTTCCGTCAGCTGCATCTTCACGGTCTGCAGCTTCAGGAGAACGTCGTGTGCCGTGCGATAGAGCAACTCGCCCTGTTCGGTCAGGATCAGGCCGCGGGCATGGCGGTGAAAGAGCTTGACGCCGATGTCCTGCTCCAGAGAGGAGACCTGGCGGCTGATCGCCGACTGGGACAGATGCAGCTTGTCGGCGGCATGGGTGAAGGACCCGGCTTCCGCAGCCGCATGAAAAATGCGCAGTTTGTCCCAGTCCAGCGGCATGCCGCC
>JAIXSF010000467.1 GCA_027484835.1 Rhizobiaceae bacterium
AGAGCGATTTTTGCCGTCAGCGTCGGAGGTGCTTGGCGCATCCGTGCGGTTCGTCGCCCGGTCTCGCGGCGTGGCGGCAAGTTGATCAATTGACCGTGGGCGGCCCGAGTCGGCGGTGAAGGTTGACTGAACGGCCCGTCCGCCACGCTGCGTTTCCGTCACTGGATCCTGGCCAGCGAGTTTAGGGGCAAGAGCGGGCCTTTCGCCGGGGGGATCGTTGGTGGGCTGCAACTGTCCGGTCGCGTTATCCCGGCGAGGCTGAGGCCCCATCGATTGCAAGTCCGCCCGGCCGAGAGGTGGCGCGGTTGGAAGAGGACGCTCGGCAGGTTTTGCGTCCGGCCCTCCGAGCTGCGGTACAGAGGGTGCCTGCTGGAGGGGTCGCTGGTCCTGGCGGATGGCTTCGCCACCCTGACGCACACTGTCATTGGCCGGGAGCGGGCGCGCGGGTGCAAGAGGATTTGTGCGCGTCTCGGCGGCCACCTCCCGGTAGGAGGAGATGACCGATCGGGCGGCCCCGTCCCTGTCGGGCTGGCGATAGAGTTCCAGGTAAAGCGCGAGCGTTGCGCGCTCGGGGCCGGAGGGATTTGCCATGGCCTCCAGCAGCGTTCTGAGCTGCAAGCCGGCAAAGACCTGGGTCAGCAGTTTCTGTAGCTTCAGACGGTCTGCGGCTGGCAGGTTCGAGATACCCTCGATCAGCCTTGCCATGTAATCGCCCAGCCCCTCATCGGGCTGGCGGTCGATCTTCAGTGCACCGCCCAGGACGTCGGCAAGGGCGGCCAGGTTCTGAGACATCCGCTCAGGACCGGATAACATCATGATGTTGAGCTGGCCCGCGATTGCAGGATTTTGACTGAGCTCGCCTGACCGAACCGGCTGGGGCGTCGCGGCGGGCTGAGGCGCGGGTGCGACCTGCTGGGGGCGCAGCCTTGCTTCGGTGGCGGGTACGTAGGAACTGGTGGACGCAAGGACTGGAGGAAGCATAGGCGACCTCTCTGGTTCTGGTGCCGCGCGACTGTCATCCGATCGCGGCACGGCTGCACGCCTGGCCTTCAGCCACTGCTCTCAGGTGCACCGGATCAAGGGGCCATCGTGTCGTGATTTGGTTAACCAAAGACTAAAGGCGGCTATGCCGCGTGGCCGACACCAGCTTCGCGCACAGATTGACCTGCATGATAGGGGAGCGGCAGACTGCCGTCCGACGAGATAACACAGGCGCAGGCATGACACGCAATCTTCTCCTGAACACCGACAGCTACAAGCTTGGCCTCTTCCTGCAGTATCCCAAGGATACGCAAGCCGTCAGCGCTTTCGTGACGACACGCGGCAATTCGTTTCGGCCGGAGGTGATGTTCTTCGGGCTGCAGATGTTCCTGAAAGACTATCTGTCGACGCCAATCAGCCGTGCCGATATCGACGAGGCGGAGGAAGTTGCAGCAGTCCATGGGCAGCCCTTCGACCGCAAAGGCTGGGAGCATATTCTCAATAGCCATGGTGGTCTGTTGCCTCTGAGAATCGAGGCTCTGCCCGAGGGCACGGCCATCCGCCGCGGGGTGCCGGTGATGCAGGTGGTCAATACCGATCCGCTGGTGCCCTGGCTGACATCCTATATGGAGACGTCGCTTCTGCGCGCGGTCTGGTATCCCTCGACTGTCGCTACGACCGCCTGGCGGTTGCGCATGGCCATCCAGCCCTTCCTCGACCGCACGACAGACGACCCCATGGGTCTGCAGCCCAGCCGTATCAGCGACTATGGCTGCCGCAGTACCTCTAGTCTGGAGCAGGCTGCACTTGGGGGTGCTGCCCATCTTGTGCACTTCCAGAGCTCCGATTCGCTGCCGGCCATCCTGCAAGCGCGCCGCTTCTACAAGACGTCGATGCCGGCCCATTCCATCCCGGCCGCCGAACACGGCACGATCATCGCCTGGGGTCAGGGCCTGGAGACGGAGGCCTACACCAACATGATCGACAACTTCGCGAGTTTCGGCGCCTATTCCGTCGTCTCAGACAGCTTCGATCTGCACAATGCGGTCTCGGAAATCTGGGGCAAGAAGCTGCAGACCAAGGTGCGCGCTGCGGGCGGCGTTCTCGTGGTGCGTCCCGACAGCGGGGATCCGATCGACACGCCCGTCCAGGTCGTTGCCCAGCTCGCCTATGCATATGGGACCCGTCTCAATGGCAAGGGCTTCAAGGTTCTCGACGGCAATGTCCGGGTGATCCAGGCTGACGGTGTCTCGATCCAGGATATCCAGATGATCCTCGGACGCCTCGAAGGCATGGGCTTCTCTGCTGAGAATATCGCGTTCGGCATGGGGTCCGGCCTGCTGCACAAGATCAATCGAGACACTATGTCCTTCACCATGAGGACGAGCGCCGTGCAGGACAGCGGCGGCCAATGGCGGCCAGTGGTGCGGCGTCCTTCCAATCCGCAGGAGAAGATGCCCATGGCCGGCCGCATGGCAGCGATTGCCGATGGATACGACATCGTGACCGTCCCACTGGAAGATCTCGGCGGTCGCACCAATCTTCTGCAGCCGGTCTGGCAGGATGGGAAACTGCTGGTGGATTGGAGCCTGGACGAGATCCGGGCGAGAGCAACGGCAGCCAGCCTGCCGCGCTAGCTCAGTCGACGAGACGCATGAAGTGCGGGTAAAGCCCCGCCTCGTCCGACGGCACCGGAACGCGTTCTCCGAACGCTTCGTCCGAACGGCTTCGCTCATCGACAATGAAGGCATCCAGCCAGTTGGCGGGGGCATAACGAGGCCCCTGCTCTTCGCTGTCCATGGATTCCAGGGGCGCTTCGATCAGGTCGAAGTTGGGCGAATTACGCGTTACCGAATCAAGGATACTGGATGCTTCCGTCATGGTCGCCTGATCAACGCCTTTATGGGAAACGGGCGACTTGAAGAGCCCGATCCGTTACCGATTTGTGTGGGTGGATGATGCGAAGTCTCGGTTAACGAAACCTTGGTAAGAAGCGCCAAATCGGCCCCAAATCTTACCGATGAGAAGCTCTAGGACGGCCACCTGAAGGGCGGGTTTTCCGCGGTTCTGTGCCAAAGTCGGCATACAGAAAGTCTAGAGCCGAAGGGTTCTGCGGCTTTCCAGGGACGTCGATACGCTTGGCTGGTCCTGACGGCGGCGATCTGCGTGACTGCGCGGATCAGCTATGGGCGAAGATGTCGGTCTCTTCCCAGCCGAGAAGATCGAGCTTGGAGCGCGTGGGAAGGAACTCGAAACAGGCCTTGGCGTGTTCGATGCGTCCGTCGCGCACAAGGCGCTGGGTCAGCTTGGTGCGAAGGGCATGGAGGTGCAGCACATCGGACGCCGCATATTCGAGCTGCGCCTGGCTCAGCGTCTCGGCAGCCCAGTCAGAGGACTGCTGTGCCTTCGAGATGTCGATCTCCAGCATCTCCTTGAGATTGTCCTTGAGCCCATGTCGATCGGTGTAGGTGCGGGTCAGTCGCGAGGCGATCTTGGTGCAGAACACATTGGTCGTTGTAACGCCGAAGGTGTGAAACAGGACCGCGATATCAAACCGCCCGTAGTGGAAGATCTTCTCCCTGGTGGGATCTGCGAGCATGGCGACGAGATTGGGCGCTTCTGTCTGGCCCTTCGCGATCCGAATGACGTCTGCTGTCCCGTCCCCGGGGGACAGCTGAACCACGCAGAGACGGTCGCGGCGTGGCACGAGGCCCAGCGTTTCGGTGTCGATGGCGATCGCGTCGACATACCGGGCGGCAGCTGCGGCCGGAATGTCTCCCTCATGATAGCGAATCACCGTCATCCTTGCCTCCGCAGTCTCTGTCGATCATTGCCCGCTATAGCCCAAAGCACCCTGCTTCACCATCCCGCAGGGCCTGCGATAGCCCCTGCGTCGGTCAATGGCTCTTCGCTGACGGCTTGGATGACAGCTTTGTGATCAGCGCATGATAAGGCTTTGTGCAGGGCAACCGGATGATGAATTGCTGCGCACATGAACCTTCAGGGCGGCCAATTCGCGTGAATTCGAAAGAAATGAAAGAGTTCGAGTTCGGTTTCTCCGGCTTTTTGACCGGCGGCGCTCGATAGCCATGCAATAAGCGCACTGCTGCGTTGCAACAACAAGGATTGGCGGCCAAGAGCGCTGCGCATATAACAAAACCATCGAAGCGGCGCACTCCTCCTCCCAGTGCCGCTCGGTAGGATCGGCAATACTCCTCCTCCTCCCAATTGCCGATCAAGTTTAAGAGCCTGGCGCATCCTCCTC
>JAIXSF010000343.1 GCA_027484835.1 Rhizobiaceae bacterium
CCTCCGCCGATCATCCGTTTCAGGATGGTGGCCAGACGTTTGCCGCCGATCGGCGCCATGTCCTTGGTTTCTTCGTGGCTGAGTTCGCCACCGGTCATGCCTGCCCCATAATTGGTGATGACGGAGGCAGCTGCAACCCTCAACCCGTAGAATCGGGCGAGAATGACTTCCGGCACCGTCGACATGCCGACGGCATCCGCACCGAGCACCCGCGCCATGCGGATCTCAGCCGGCGTCTCGAAGCTGGGGCCCGAGAACCACATGTAGACCCCTTGCGAGAGCGGAACGCCCTCGGCTTCGGCCGCCGTCCGCATCGCTACCTGCAGCTCGGCGTCATAGGCCGAGGTCATGCCGACGAACCGGCCGTCGCTCGGCTCGCCGATCAGCGGGTTCTTGCCCGAGAAGTTGATGTGGTCGGTGATCTGCATGACCGAACCCGGGGGCATGTCTTCACGCAGCGATCCCGCCGCATTGGTCAGGATCAGCGACTTCACGCCAAGCCCCATCAGCACTTCGATCGGCTTGCGCATCGCATTCGCATCGCCGTGCTCGTAATAGTGCATGCGTCCGGCAAGCATGATGACGGGCGTGCGTCCCAGATAGCCGGCGACGATCTCGCCGGCATGGCCGGAGACACCACTCAACGGAAAGCCCGGAAGATCCGCATAGGGAACGCGGACCGAGTCGCGCACTTCGTTCACCAGCGAACCGAGGCCCGAACCGAGCACGATCGCATGGCGGGGAACAAGCCCGTTGAGACGCTCCACGAGAAGATCGACGGCAGCCTTCATCCGAGGATGTCCGTCTTGAAGCTTAGCGGCAGAAGTTCGTCCATGGTCATCGTCTTCTGCACGCCCACCTCATCGCAGAGATAGATCTTGGTGCCGGCAGAGGCGAATTCCGAGATCTTCTGGCGGCAGCCGCCGCAGGGCGGGCAGAGCGCCAGCTTCTCGGCAATGACAGCCATCTCGACGATCTTCTTGCCGCCACCCATGATCATGCAGCCGATCGCGGTCGGTTCGGCACACCACCCTTGAGGGAAGGAGAGGTTCTCGATGTTCGCACCGGTATAGATCTTGCCGTCATCGGCGCGGATCGCCGCCCCCACCGGGAACTTGGAGTAGGGGGCATGCGCAAACGCCATTGCGCCGCGTGCGGCCTCGAACAGGTCATGAGCCATGGATCAACGCTCCTTCGTATAGGCGACGCCACCGGCCTTTGGCGGGTTGGCGGAACCGATGAAGCCCGCAAGCAGAATGCAGGTCAGGATATAGGGCAGGGCTTGGAACAGCTGGACCGGCACTTCGCCGATCCCCGGGATCGCCTTGCCCTGCATGAAGTTTGCAAGCGCATCGAGGAAGCCGAACAGCAGGCAGGCGAACATCACCGGCACTGGCTTCCACTTGGCGAAGATGAGAGCCGCAAGCGCGATGAAGCCCTTGCCCGCCGACATGTCCTTGATGAAGGCAGCAGACTGGGCGATCGCAAGATAGGTGCCCGCAATGCCGCAGAGCAGACCGGCGACCAGAACCGCGCGGTAGCGCAGGAAGGTCACGGAAATTCCGGCCGTATCGACTGCGCCCGGATTTTCACCGACAGCGCGGAGTCGCAGGCCGAAGCGCGTACGATAGAGCACCCACCAGGAGATCGGCACCGCCAGGAAGGCGATGTAGGTCAGAATGTTGTTGCCCGAGATGACGTTCGAATAGAGCGGCCCGATGATCGGTACATCACGCATCATGTCTGCGCCCGGCAGGATGATCGGCGCAAAACGTCCGTCGCCCGAAACCTGCGGCGTACGGCCACCCTGACCGAACCACGCCTGGCCAAGCACGACGGTGAGGCCCGCCGCCACGAAGTTGAGCGCAACGCCCGAGACGATCTGGTTGCCGCGATTGGTAATCGAGGCAAAGCCGTGGATCAGCGAGAAAACCAGCGAGACGGCAATCCCGGAGAACAGCCCGAGCCAGGCCGACCCGGTGAGGTAGGCGACGCAAGCCGCCGCAAAGGCTGCGGCCAGCATCTTGCCCTCGAGACCGATGTCGAACACGCCGGCGCGTTCCGAATAAAGCCCTGCAAGGGCAGCCAGGATCAGCGGGATCGACAGACGGATCGTCGAGCCGAGGATGCTGATGAGCATGTCGAATGATTCCATGGTCGCGTCCTCAGGCCTTCGTCATTTTCTGGTAGATGCGCACGATCATCGGGCGGCACATGAATTCGAGCGCGCCGGCAAACAGGATCACCAGACCCTGGATGACCACGATCATCTCGCGGGTGATGTTCGGCATGTCGAAGGAAAGCCAGGCGCCCCCCTGATAGAGAATGCCGAACAGGATGGCGGCAAGCAGGATGCCAAGCGGATGGTTGCGGCCCATCAGCGACACAGCGATCCCGACGAAACCGGCGCCAGCCACGAACTCCACCTGCAGGCGGGCCGAGGCCCCGAGCACCGGGTTCAGCGCCATCATGCCGGCCAGACCACCCGAGATCAGCATTGTGATCATCACGATCTTCACATACGGAATGCCGGCATAGGCCGCTGCCGACCGGCTGATGCCAAGCGTGCGCATCTCGTAGCCGAGCTTGGTGCGCCAGATCAGCACCCAGACGACGACGCACATGACGAGTGCAATCAGGAAGGACACGTTGAACGGGGCGGGGCCGAGCGTGCCGCCGAACATGGCGATCAGCCAGTCGAGCTTCGGCAGCTGGCCGCCTTCGAGGAAGGTGCGGGTCTCGGGCGCCATCTTGCCCGGAACGATCAGCACGTTGACAAGCAGATAGACCATCAGCGCCGCGCCGATGAAGTTGAACATGATCGTGGTGATGACGATGTGGCTGCCGCGCTTGGCCTGCAGCCAGGCGGGGATCAGCGCCCAGGCCGCACCGAAGAGGGCGGCGGCCATGATCGCAAACGGCATGGTCACATACCACGGAACGTAATGATCGAGCGCGAGTGCGGCGAGTGCCGCACCCAGGCCGCCGAGATAGGCCTGACCTTCCGAGCCGATGTTGAACAGGCCGGCATGATAGGCAACCGCCACCGAAAGCCCGGTGAAGATGAAGTTGGTGGCATAAAACAGCGTGAAGCCGATGCCTTCACCGCTGCCCAGCGCGCCTTCGATCATCAGCTTGAGCGCTTCCCACGGGTTTTCCCCGATGATCCAGACCACAAGGCCCGAGACCAGGAAGGCAAGCAGGAGGTTGATCAGCGGCAGCAGCGCATAGTTGATCCAGTTTGGAAGGGGTACGGATGCAGTGCTCATCAAATCCTCAAGCGGCAATGCCGGCCATCATCAGGCCGAGTGTCTGTTCGCCTGTGTCAGGCGTCTTCTCGCCGACGACCTTGCCGGCGAACATCACCAGAATGCGGTCGGAGAGCGAACGGATCTCGTCGAGTTCGACGGAGACGAGCAGCACGGCCTTGCCGGCGTCGCGCGTTTCCACGATCCGCTTGTGAATGAATTCAATCGCACCGATATCGACGCCGCGGGTCGGCTGCCCGACGATCAGAAGCTTCGGGTCGCGCTCGATTTCGCGGGCAACCACGATCTTCTGCTGGTTGCCGCCGGAAAAATTGGCGGTCTTCAGACGCGGGTTCGGCGGACGGATGTCGTATTTCTCGATTTCCCCGACGGCCGCCTTGCGGATCAGGTCGGGGTTGAGGAACGGGCCATTGCCGTAGCGCTCGTCGCGATGATAGCCGAGAATGGCGTTCTGGCTCTCCTCGAAGGGGAGTACCAGGCCCATGTGATGGCGGTCTTCCGGAATATGCGCGACACCAATGCCGCGCAGTTCGGCCGGGTCGAGACCTGCCACGTTCTGGCCATTGATCCAGATCTCGCCTGACGTGGGCTTGCGGATTCCGGTGATCGCTTCCAGAAGCTCGCTCTGGCCATTGCCGGCGACACCCGCGATCCCGACGATCTCGCCCGAGCGCACATCAAAGGAGACATTGTCGACCATCACGACGCCGCGATTGTCCTTGACCGTCAGGTTGCGCACCGAGAGGAAGACATCGCCCGGGTTGGCGGGCTTCTTTTCCACATGCAGCAGCACGCGACGGCCGACCATCAGCTCGGCGAGCTCTTCGACGGTGGTCTCGGAGGTCTTGCGGGTCGCGACCATCTCGCCGCGGCGCATGACCGAGACCGTGTCGGTGATCGCCATGATTTCGCGCAGCTTGTGGGTGATCAGGATGACCGTCTTGCCCTGGTCGCGCAGCACGCCAAGGATCTTGAACAGGTGATCAGCTTCCGCCGGCGTCAAAACGCCCGTCGGCTCGTCGAGGATCAGGATCTCGGCGCCGCGATAAAGGGCTTTCAGGATTTCGACGCGCTGCTGCAGACCGACCGGCAGTTCCTCGATGATCGCATCGGGATCCACTTCCAGCTCGTAGTCCTCTTCGAGCTTCTTCAGCGCCGCGCGTGCCGCATCGGTACCCTTGCCGAGCAGGGCGCCGCCTTCGGCGCCGAGCATCAGGTTTTCGAGCACGGAAAAGTTTTCGACCAGCATGAAGTGCTGGTGCACCATGCCGATCCCGGAATTGATCGCGGCCTGGCTGTCCTTGATGATGATCGGCTTGCCCGAAATCTGGATGGAACCCTGGTCGGCCTGGTAGAAGCCGTAGAGGATCGACATCAGCGTCGATTTTCCGGCGCCGTTTTCACCGATGATGCCGTGGATGGAGCCCTTGGCGACCGTCAGATTGATATTCTTGTTGGCATGCACCGCACCGAACTTCTTGTCGATGCCGATCAGTTCGATCGCGGGTGCCTGGTTCGCTGCACTCATTCCGGTCCCCCAGACATAAAAAAAAGGCGCAGGACGACATACCTGCCGTCCTGCGCCCGGATTCTAGATCACTTCGGGCAGGAATTGTCCGACATGTAGTCGTGCACCTTGACGGTGCCGGCAATGATGTCGGCCTTTGCCTTTTCGACGGCAGCCTTCATGTCGTCGGTGATCAGCTTGGCATTGTTGTCGTCGAGCGCGTAAGCCACGCCGTCCTGAGCAACGCCGAGAACCTGCAGGCCGGGCGTGAACTTGTCGTTCTTCGAGTCGGAATAGGCGTTGTAGACCGCAAGGTCGACGCGCTTGACCATCGAGGTCAGGACCGAGCCGGGATGCAGGTGGTTCTGGTTGGAATCGACGCCGATCGAAAGCTTGCCGTTGTCGGCAGCGGTCTGCAGAACGCCGAGGCCGGTGGCACCTGCCGCTGCGTAGACAACGTCCGCGCCCTGGTCGATCTGGTTCTTGGTGAGCTCGCCGCCGCGAACCGGGTCGTTCCAGGCTGCACCCGTCGTCCC
>JAIXSF010000309.1 GCA_027484835.1 Rhizobiaceae bacterium
CTCGGAGACCCATGGCCAGCGGACGCGCCCGAAGAGGTAGCTCTGCATGGCGAAGGACGAGATGAGATAGGTCACCGAGTAGCAGATGAATTCGGTGATGTTGGCTTCGAAGATCTGCAGCGAGAAGAAGATGTAGAGGAGCGGCGAGAACATGAAGGTCAGCCGCGTCAGCGGAAAGAGCCAGAACAGGTTGGTGCCGGCGTAGCAGATGCGCTGTGCCGTCGAGAGACCGCGCTGCAGGAAGGGGCGGTTCAGCGTCAGGATCTGCAGCATGCCCTGGGCCCAGCGAACGCGCTGGCCGATGAAAGAGACAAGCGTTTCCGGCTGCAGGCCGGCGATGAGAGGCTTGTCGACGTAGAGGCTGTGCCAGCCGCGGCAGTGAAGGGCCAGCGCGCTTTCGCAATCTTCGGTGATCGACTGGCCCGAGAAGCCGCCGGTCTCCTTCAGCGCCTTGCGGCGCAGGACCGCAGCGGAGCCGCAGAAGAAGGATGCATTCCACTTGTCGAGACCACGTTGCACGACGGAATAGAACATCTCGTTTTCCGACGGCATCTTGCCGAAGGTCTGCAGGTTCTTCTCCACCGGATCCGGATTGAGGAAGTAGTGGGGGGTCTGGACCAGGAAAAGCTTCTCGTCGTCCTTGAAGTGGCCGACCGTCTCGTTGAGGAATTCGCGCACGGGCGCATGGTCCGCATCGAATACGACGACAAGCTCGCTGGTCGAGATTGCTAGACCTGCGTTCAGATTGCCGGCCTTTGCATGGCTGTTTTCGGCACGGGCGTGATAACGGACGCCAAGCGCTGCCGACAGCGCCTGCAGTTCCTCGCGACGGCGACGGGCAGCGATTGCAGCGCGGGGATCGGACTGGCTGCACTTAGCATCGGTTCCGCCATCATCAAGCAGATAGACAGTCAGCTTGTCGGCCGGATAGTTCATCGACTTCGCCGCAGCCAGCGTCAGCGCGAGCAGGTCGGCGGACTCGTTGTAAGACGGGACGAAAACGTCGACGGTCGGCTTGTCGTCATCGGCAAGACGCGACGCCGGCTTGCGGTCCAACGGGTCGGCGACGATGAAGAAATTGATCGCCAGCATGACCAAGCAATACATTTCCGCCGTATAGAGGATGATGCCCGGGATGAAGTTCCAGGGCTCGTTGATGTCGGGAAGCGTCTCGGTCGTGCGCCAGAACGCATAGCGCAGGGCGAGCACGGCAGAGAACACGAAGGTCATCAGGCGGAATGTCTTGTTCTGCGGACGCATCATGAACAGGAGCATCAGGGCCAAAACGGCCAGACTGAGCACCAATTGCGCCTGAAGGCTGATCGGCAGCCACAGCAGAAACACACCAAAAAGGCCCGCAATGATTGCAGGCAACGCAGCGCACATCATGTGCAGAACCCCATCTTTCACTCACCCGCAGCTTCATCTGCGGTGATCCCCCAAAAGGAATGCCCTGAAATTAGGGGGTGATTTCTTAGCAAATTGCTAAGAGATGGAGAGGCTCAAAGGGCCTTAAACACGTCTCTCACGGTTTTCGATTTTGCTTAAGTATCTGTGATGACGAGGTTTTTTAATCGGTAAAATTCAGGTCTCCGGCAGGTCCGGGGATGAACTTCCTAAGCCTGATCTAATCGAAATGGTTACCATCTCGTGAAGTTATGCCCATTCGGGCATAACGCCGTATCATTTGGGGTCACCTGGGACCGAAGGGGACCAACGGCGTCCTTGCCTTCGGTCGGTGGCCCGCTTGCTCAAGCGCACCAATCTCGGTCGCTGCCTTAAATCGCCACATTGCTTCGACAGTGGTAGGACCTGGGCTCGATACGAGCCATGTCGTCGAGCAGCAGGCGTCTGCGCAGGTGACGTCGATGGCGTGGGGCACACACCGAATGGATGCCATGCCGCCCGTTTCGATTTGCAAGGTCTTGTCGATTGCCTATGGCTTGAAGCCTGTTTCAATGCGTTCTAGGGTCCAGCCCGCCCGAGGCAGCCATGCCGAGGGCGGGCGCCGGGAGGGTCGTGGCTGATATGAAATATGCGTGGCGAACGGCTTTGCTGGCCCTGTTGATGACGGGGCAGTTGGTTGAGAGTGTTTCCGCTTCCGAGGGCAGTTGCCTTCGTGGCGTCAACCTTGCCGGAGCTGAATTCGGTACGCTTCCAGGGACCTTCGGCAAAGACTACACCTACCCGTCTGTTGAAACGGTCGACTATTTCGCCTCGAAGGGTTTCAACACCGTCCGGCTCCCCTTCCTCTGGGAACGTCTCCAGCCGACGCTGTTCGGGGACTTCGCAGCCGATGAAGTGAAGCGGCTGCGAGAGACGGTTCTCCATATGCGGAGCAAGGGTATCTCGGTGATCCTCGATCCGCACAATTATGCGCGCTACCAGGGCCAACTGATTGGTTCGCCCGACGTTCCACCCGGGGCGTTCGCCAATTTCTGGCAGCGGCTCGCGCAGGAGTTTGGACAGGATCCCGGAATCATCTTTGCTCTGATGAACGAGCCCTACGACATTTCTGCGGTCAACTGGCTTGCCATCGCGAACGAGGCAATCGCCAGCATACGTACTGTCTCGGCCCTCAATCTCGTGATGGTGCCGGGTACTGCCTGGACCGGTGCGCACAGTTGGTCCGCCGATTGGTATGGAGGCTCGAATGCCTCCGTGATGGCAGGAGTCAGAGACCCTGCAAACCATTTCGTCTACGAATTCCATCAGTATTTCGATGAGGATTTCTCCGGGAAAAAAGACAGCTGCCTGCGTGCCGAAGAGGCGATCGCCTCGATCGGCGAAGTTGCCAACTGGTTGCGAAACACGGGGGCAAAGGGCTTTCTCGGCGAGTTTGGCGTCACGCGAGATCAATCCTGCATCGCTGCTGCCGCTGCCATGACGGGGGCCGTTGACGCCAATCGGGATGTGTTGATCGGCTGGGCCTACTGGGCGGGCGGAGACTGGTGGCCCAAAGAGGAAGCACTCAACATCCAGCCGGTCGACGGCACGGATCGGCCTCAGCTGGCAGGGCTCACTGCCGCGCTCGCAAGGCCAATGCCAAGCGGCCAGTGCAGTTTTCTGGACAGATGAAGCGACCGAAGTCCTGATCCGGGTAAGCTCGAG
Source organism: Rhizobiaceae bacterium (assembly GCA_027484835.1). Taxonomy (GTDB): domain Bacteria; phylum Pseudomonadota; class Alphaproteobacteria; order Rhizobiales; family Rhizobiaceae; genus Allorhizobium. The sequence goes on from JAIXSF010000309.1 coordinate 3,112, forward strand.
GACGTTGCCGACGGCCGAAGAAGCGATGCAAGGCTTCCTCCTTCGGGATCAGCTTTCCTCCAGCACCAGCTCGGCCTTGGTCTTGCGATATTGGGATGGCGGGCGCCCGTAGCGGTTGATGAACAACTGGCGCATGTTCGTCTGACTTCCAAGTCCTGCGAGGCGGGCGATGTCTTTTATCTTTCGCTCGCCGGCCGTCAGCATCTCACACGCGTAGCGCAACCGGACCGACAAGACGAATTCGCCGATCGTCTGCCCCGTCTTTTGCTTGAAGGCGCGCGAAAGGGTTTTCTCGCTCATCGCCACCATATCCGCGAGCTTTGCAACGCTGAGATCTGCAGAGGGGTTGGCCGTGATCCATTCCTGCAGACGCTCGATGGGACTTCCCGCATCGAAGCTGGGAAGGCGCCTGGTGCGCGGATCGTAACGCGTCTCCGCATCCGCGATGCGTCCGCCGAACCGACGGGCCACCTCTTTCGCGATGTCACGGCCCAGATCTTCCTCGATTAGGGCAAATGCGAGTGCCAGTGCGGCAGTTATTCCTCGAGCACTCCAGATTTTTCCGCTCCTGTGCAGTTCGGAATGCGGCTCAACGATCGTCTCGGAGCACAAAGTGGCCAACCGTTGCTGGACTTCGCCACTGGCGACGACGGTGTGTCCGCGGGTCATTCCAGCTGCGGCCGCAAACAATATTCCATTGCCGAAGGCGGCCAGTCGCCGCACCTTGGGCAAACGATTGCCAAGGAATTCGATGATGCGCAGATCTTGATCCTGCAGCGTGACGGGAGATCCGTCGGGCACAATGAGCGTGTCAACTTCCGGTGGTGAATTTGCCAGGCTATGCACTGCGCTGAGGCGAATCCAGTGCTCATCGGACTGTAGCGTCTGATAGCCGACAGCACATGTTGTCAGAACGTAGGACCGGTTCATCGAGAGCTCGTTTGCATAGCGAAAGCTCTCCACGACGGACGCAATTTCTAACATTCCGCAATTGCTGCGCAGCACAATCATGATCACGCGCGTCATTTCACCTAATCCCAGCCTCTTGCATATCCTGGTAAAGGAATTTCAATAAAGAAGCTTAGTTATGCATAAAAAATGAGCAGTCCGTGTTCATAAAATAGTCATAGTGTATCTATGTCAGATACAGACAGAAGCTTTCATCACAAAAAGCCAATATTTCTATCTGTAGTCAATACGAGACAATTCTAATCGTTACTATTACACGGAGTAAGACAGTTTAGCGTGAAAATTTCATCCTTTTTTGGGTATTTATTTCGTCATTTTGACTAAAATTTTATGTTGCAGCGCAACTATCGCGACATTTTCCGACAGGATTCGGACAACACGCCACGGAAGGGGAATGGAGCACTTCACATTCTTGCCGGGCCACTCCTAAGGTTAAACAGAGATTAACTTCAGGTGTTCCCAAGCCTGTCTGGCGCCGCCTTTTGCATGCAATCAAAAGATGCATGAGAATATGCGCCTATACTTTTGGGTTCCTGAGGGGCAATCGACGATCGAACTCATGAGGAGTCCAAAGTCGTGCGAGATACATTTCGTTATGCTGCCTGGTTGGCCATCGTTGTGGCGATGTTCCTGCTGATTGCGCAGCCCGTCGGGCATTCCGCCCGTTTCAACCTTTCGATCATCGTCATCGCCATCCTGGCCATCATCATGCTTCTGAAGCTCGATGGCTTCTGGCGGCATGTCTTTCTGGCGCTGGCGAGCGTCGTGATCCTCCAATACGCCTACTGGCGCACGACAAGCACTCTGCCACCGCTTGAAGATCTGTATTCCTTCATCCCCGGCATCATTCTCTATGCAGCCGAGATGTATTGCATCCTGATGCTCGGGATCAGCCTGTTCGTCGTTGCGGATCCGATCGAGCGCCCGCGGGCTCCGGAACTCGACGAGGATGAAAGCCCGACCGTCGACGTCTTCATCCCGACATATAACGAGGATCGGGAAATCCTCGCGCTCACAGTCGCGGCCGCCAAGGCGATGGACTATCCCTCGGACAAGTTCACGGTCTACCTGCTGGATGACGGCGGCACCGACCAGAAGCGCAACAGCGACGATCCGGTGTCTGCTGCCAAGGCCAAGGAACGCGCAGCAATCTTGAAGGATCTCTGCAGCGATCTCGGCGCTGTGTACATGACCCGTGCAGAGAACGTCCATGCCAAGGCCGGCAATCTGAATGCCGCCCTCTGGCGGACCCAGGCCGATCTCGTCGTCGTCTTTGACGCTGACCACGCGCCGGAACGAAACTTTCTGCGGGAAACCGTCGGTTATTTCTCGGAAGACGAACGCCTCTTCCTGGTCCAGACCCCGCACTTTTTCTCGAACCCCGATCCGATCGAACGCAATCTCGGAACCTTCGGCCGCATGCCGTCGGAAAACGAGATGTTCTACGGCAAGATCCAGAAGGGCCTTGACCGCTGGAACGCCTCCTTCTTCTGCGGTTCCGCTGCAGTTCTGCGCCGTGAGGCCCTTGAAGAAGTCGGCGGTTTCTCGGGGATCACGATCACGGAAGACTGCGAAACGGCACTCGAGCTGCACGCCCGCGGCTGGAACAGCCTTTACATCGACAAGCCGCTGATCTCCGGGCTCCAGCCGGAGACCTTCGCAAGCTTCGTCGGTCAGCGCTCGCGCTGGTGCCAGGGCATGGTGCAAATCCTGATGCTGAAGAACCCGCTGTTCAAGCGCGGCCTTTCTCTGCCGCAGCGCCTTAGCTACATCTCGAGCTCGCTCTTCTGGTTCTTCCCCTTCGTCCGCTCGGTCTTCTTCGTCGCTCCGCTGCTGTTCATTCTGTTCGACATGAAGATCTTCGTGGCGTCCTTCGAAGACTTCTTCGCCTACACTGTCATGTACCTGATCGTAGGCGAAATGGTGCGCACCTATCTCTACGGCAGCGTGCGCTGGCCATGGATCTCCGAGCTCTACGAATATGTGCAGTCGGTCTATCTGTTCCAGGCCATCGTGAGCGTGCTGCTCAAGCCCAAGAGCCCGACCTTCAAGGTCACCGACAAGGGTGTCTCGTTGAAGCAGGACCGCCTCTCGGAGCTCTCGCTGCCCTACTTCATCATCTTCGGGATACTCTGCTTCACCCTGTTTGTCGCAGCATACCGCTACAATACGGAGCCCGAGATCTCGAGTTTGCTGCTGATCGTCGGCGCCTGGAATTGGATGAACCTGATGATCGCCGGATGCGCACTTGGTGTCGTCACCGAGCGCAGCCAGGACCTTGCCGGTGTCGAGCTGCCGCTTCGCACCACGGTCGAGCTGCAATTCGGTGAAACCGTCTTGCGCGGTGCCGTCACCGAAGCCTCTGCCAGGGGTGCAAAGCTGATCCCGGCGCAGGGCTCTTCCCGCATGCTCCGCAAGGGTGAGTATGGCCGGCTCCAACTGTTGAGCGTCTCCTCAAGCCTGCTCATCACCTCGATCCCGGTGAGCATTGTTGGCGGATCCCCGGATGAAGACGGGGCAATCGCCCTGCGCTTCGATGCGGAGCCCCACCATTTCCCGGTCATCGCCGAATTGCTGATGCACGACATGTCGGTGGTCCGCGAGCAGCGCGCGCTCCGTCAGCGGCCGAAAAGCATCATTGCCGGAAGCCTGCGCATCCTGCGCTGGGCAATCACATGTCCGCTCGCGGCGATCGGCGTCGCACTCGGCGGCAAGCCGGATGACAAGGCCGAGCCGCAACGATTGAAACCCCTTGCCGGCGCTGCTCTGGCTGCGGCCCCGGTGCGTCACAGGGAGGCCGGAGAATGATCAGGTACCAGCTTTCAACGCTCGCGACTGCAGGCCTGCTGCTCGCAGCATCGCCCTCGCTCGCAGCAACCTCTGGCGGTTTTGTTCTGGCGCCACAGGCTAAAGCCCAGTCCGAGACCAAGGAATATTTCCAGGACGAAAACCAGATCCGGCGCCTGATCGCAGACAAACGCGATCTGTTCTTCCCGGGCGAGACGGCGAACCGTGAATATCCCTTCGTGGTCCTGCCCTCGGAAATCACCGGTTCAGCCAAGCTGATCCTGACCCTTCAGACGGCCATCTCGGTGGCGCCCGAGCGCTCGGCGATGCGCATCTTCGTCAACGACCGCGACATCGGCAGCGTCAACCTGAAGTCCGGCGATGCCCATCAGGTCGAGCTTGAATTGCCGAAAGGTCTGCTTCAGCCGGGTTACAACGCCGTCACCGTGCTGCTCGACCAGTCGCACCGTGTCGACTGCTCGGTCGAGGCGACCTACGAACTCTGGACTCAGATCGACCCTGCGCGCTCCGGCTTCGTCTTCACCCGCAACGCCAAGGACGATCCGAGCGACGTCTCGACGCTGTTGGCCTATAGCCGCGATGTGAACGGTCACGCCGCGATCAACGGCATCATTCCCCAGGGCGCTGCCGGCGAAGACATCGACCGCACCTTCGCGGTGGTCCAAGCGCTATCGATCCTCGGGCATTTCGATCGTCCTGTCGTCCAGGTCGGCAATGAAAGCGGGTCAGGCCCTGGGATTGATCTTGTTGTCGGCACCTTCGGCACCGTGCGTGACCTGATCGGTGTCACGCCGGAGCAGTCTGGCGTTCAGTTCGACATCGATCCGACGAGCGGCCGCAGCCGCATGGTCGTCTCGGCTCGTACGGCAGAAGAACTTGCCTCCACGATCCGTGATTTCACCCTTCGCGCCCAGACCGAAGTGACCGACGGGTCGCCGCAGGGCCGTCGCGCGCTCGGCAACCGCCGTGGACGATTACTTGAGTCTGGCAGCGAAAACTCGCTGGCGGATCTCGGCTTCGTGTCCCGGCCCTTCGCCGGCCGCCACTTCGAGCAATCGATTTCGTTCAGTCTGCCGGCAGACTTCTATCCGGGTGACTATGGCGCGGCCAATTTCAAGCTGAATGCCGAATATGCGGCCGGCCTCTCGCCAAGCGCCCAGATGGTCGTTCGCGCCAACGGAGAAACGGTTGCCAATATCCGCCTTGGCGAGGGCCGTTCGGGACGTATCGAGGGCCAGGTTCTGCCGATCCCGCTCAACAAGTTGCGTCCCGGCTACAACGTCATCGAGTTCGAAGCAGAACTGTCGACGGCCTCCGATGCGGTTTGCGATCCCGTGACGCTCGGCAATCCGACCGCGCGTTTCTTCATCAAGGGTGACAGCACACTCAACATTCCTGCCTTCGCCCAGATCGGCCATGCGCCGGATCTCGCGGTGGTCTCGGCCGGAAAGGCCGGGTTTGGCGGCGGTGACCGACCGACGCCGCTGTTCGTCGAGGGTATGGATGAAACCATGCTCGGCGCTGCGGGCACGTTCCTTGCCAAGATGGCCTACACGTCGCGCGAAGTGAATCCGGTCGCGGTCACTTCCGGCTGGCCGCTTGATCGCCAGGGTCCGCTTCTGGCCTTCGGAACCTTTTCCGGCTTCTCGAGCCAGTTGCGCTCAGATCTCGGCATTGATCTCAATCCTGTTGCGAGCGACATGGCACTGTCGCTGGACGATACCCAGGCCCAGGCCGATGGTATGCAGACGGAGGAGGCAGCACCTGCTCTTTCCGTCGACGGTACGGTCGCGCCGACGGAGGAGGCGCGTCCGACATCTGTGGTCGCCCGTCTGCGAGATGGCCTGCACAGCATGTACGAAGGTCTCAAGGTCCGTATTCGCATCCAGGCCGCTGAGTTGGGGCTGGTCGAGGATCCTTCCGTCCTTTCGCAGGATGCGGTCTATCAGGTTGCTGGCGAGGCCGACATCCTGGTGGCGCAGCGTCTCGTCAACGACCGGGATGCCTGGACAGTCGTCGCGATCCGCGATCCGGCAAAGCTCAACGAGAACATGCGCAGCCTTGCCCAGCCCGACGTCTGGGGCCGGCTCTCGGGATCGGTCAACACGCTGGATGATGACGGCAATGCTGTCGATCGGAAGCTGGCAGCGCACGAGCGTCTGTACGAGACGAAGCCGCTCAGCCTGCAGAACGGCCGCCTGATCGTCGCGGGCTGGTTCTCCAATAATGCGCGGGAATTCACGATCGCCCAGATCGTGGTTGCGGTCCTTCTCGGCGCGTCCACCTATCTGGTACTCCGACAGGGACGCAAGTCGTGAAGGCACGTCTTCGGATCATGACGGTTGTTCTCGGTGGCGCGCTTATGGCCGGCGCCGCCACCGCGATGCTGCCGCAGGCACACGAAAACGTGGCTGCGGACATCGCAGCAGGCGCCTGGCTTGTCTACCAGCACAACTTCGTCACGGATGAAGGGCGCGTGGTCGACAATCGCGCCGGTGGCATCAGCCATAGCGAAAGCCAGGGCTACGGCATGTTGATGGCGGAATCGGCGAACGACCGGCAAGCCTTCGACCAGATCTGGACCTGGACCCGCGCCAACCTGTTCGTACGCGAGGACGGGCTTGCATCATGGCGGTGGGATCCGAAGCAGATCCCGGCGATCACCGATCGAAACAATGCGACTGACGGCGATCTGCTGATCGCCTGGGCCCTGATGCGGGCAGGGCAGCGCTGGAGCGAGCCGGATCTGCAGCGTGAAGCTCGGCGGATTTCGCAAGCGATCGCTGGAAGGGCAACGCTGAGTACCGATCACGGACTGGTTCTCCTTCCCGGCGTGCAGGGTTTCGGTCCCAACGAACAGTCCGACGGTCCGGTGGTCAACGTGTCCTATTGGATCTTCCCCGCCCTGGCCGAGCTTGGGCGGCTGTCCGATGGGTTTCCGGCGAGAGACCTGATGGAGAGCGGGATTGCCTTGCTGCGGGACTCTCGCTTTGGTCCGGCAAGACTGCCGGCCGACTGGTTGTCTTTGTCTGGCCCAGCCCCGCGTCCTGCCAGCGGTTACCCCTCGCAGTTCGGCTATGACGCGATCCGCGTGCCACTTTACCTTGCCTGGTATTCGCGGGACTATCCCGACATCCTCGAAATCTTCGCATCCCACTGGAAGCAGTATGGCAGCGCCTCCATGTCGGTTGTCGAACTCGCGACCGCGACCCGCCTGTCTCCCATGCCGGACCCCGGCTACCAGGCGGTGGCCGCGCTCGTCGAATGCAGCCTTGGACGACGGCCCGACGTCGCCTTGCTCTCAGACTTCAGCTCCCAAGACTATTACCCCTCCACGCTCCATGTGCTGAGCCTCATGGCTATCGCTGAAAGGTACCCCACATGTTTGACCGAATTCCCCTGAAAACCGCTCTCCTCGCAGGCGCCTGCATCATCGTGCCGCTCAGCCAGGCGACCGGTGACAACAGAACCTCCTTCCCTGCCATGGGCATCGTCATTCCGGGCGGGGTCGGCGTTTCGAACGTTTCTGCGCCCGCCGGCCAGCCACCGGTCATGCCCAGTTTCCAGCCGGCCGCGGCACCGGTTGTCGCGCCTCCAGCCCCCGCCGTGATGCCGACCACGATGGTCGCTCCCCCGTCGGTTCTGCCGGCCGCTCAGCCCCCGGCTCAGGTCGTCCTGCCTGCCGCGATGCCCGGGGCAGCGGCCCCTGCCGACGCAATCGCTGCGCAACAGCCGGCGCCTGTCATCCGTGATGTGGCTCCGGGCGAAAATCCGTTCGGACCAAGCGTTGCGACAACCGCGCGCCGGCCAGCGGCCCAGCCGACTGCGACTGGCCCAGCCGCGCAACCGGCGGGCATCGCGCCACCGGCTGACAGCATCGAGACCCAGATCGCCAAGCTTAGCCAGAAAGCCGAAGAGCCAGCTGTCGCCAGCAAGCCCGAAGTCGATGAAACGGCACTTCGCTACTATGCGCAGACCCGCGACCTGAAGCGCCTCGGCGCAGAACTTCGCCGGCTGAAAACACTCTATCCGGACTGGGATGCACCCGAAGACCTCTTCGATGCCCCGACCAACATTTCCGAACAGCCGCTTTGGGACATCTTCGGCAGCGGCGACTATGTGCGCGTGCGCACCGAAATCGCCAAGCTGCAGAGCGAAAATCCGAACTGGAAGCCGAGCCAGGAGCTGCTCGACAAGCTGAGCCTGGCCGAGACCCGCAGGCTGATGGAACGTTCGCATGCCCAGCGAAACTGGGCTCAGGTGGTGAGCCTTGCCGAAGCTACGCCGCAGCTGATGGTCTGTGCTGAAATGAACACCATGTGGATCACCGCCGAGGCCCTGGCGCAGTCGCGAGACTTTGCCCGCGCGTTCGACCTCTACAAGTATGTCGTGACCACTTGCGAGGATCCGAACGAACGCTTGTCGACGGTGCAGAAGGCAAGCCTCGTGCTGCCCGAGGCCGGGACGCGCTCGCTCGTTGCGCTGGGCAACATCCTTCCCGATGGTACGGGAGAATTCGACAGCGTTTCCTTCGACCTCGTTCGCCGCAAGATGGGCATGGTCGCCCAGGGCCAGGGGCCGGCGAATTCGCTGACGATGGATGAGCTGCAGCGCTTCAGCGACTTCGTTCAGCGATCCTTCTCGGCTGATGATGCCGAACTCTTTGGCTGGTTCTATTATGGCCAGCAGAGCTGGGAAGCCTCCTACCACTGGTTTGTCAGCGCAACTCGCATGACAACCAGCCTGAAGAGTGTCGAAGGCGTCATCCTCACGCTTCGCAACATGCAGCACCGCGACGAGGCCTTGCAGCTTGCCCGGCAATACGCCGCGCAGACCCCCGAGCTGAAGAAGATCTATATCGAACTCGTGTCGGCCGGCATGACCGATCAGGAAGCGCCGCTGTCGCCGTCCAAGGAAGAACTCGAGACCTTCGAGGCCTATGTCTTCGAACAGAAGTCGGCTCTCGGTGCACAGGCGCTGGGATGGTACCGGCTGGACAACAAGGCAACCAAGGATGCTGCGCGCCTCTTCGAACAGTCGGTCGAGTGGGAGCCCACCGAGGGCGGCGTCGTCGGCCTTGCGGTTCTTGCGTCGCGCGCAAAGAACTGGGGAAGGGTCGCATCCATCAAGAAGGAGTATGGCGAGAAGTTTTCCTCTCTCGACGACATCAAGGTCTATCGTCCGAAGGTGACGGTGAAAAAGACCGTCGAAACGCCCAAGAAAAAGCAGGATCTCTTGAGCTGGCTTCTGCAAAAGAACGACAAAGACGAAAAGAAGGGGCGCGTCGAGACCAAGTGAGGGGCAGGCTTTACGTCTCAAAAGAAGGCGCATGCCATGAGCATGCGCCTTCGGCGTTTCTGGCTGAGCCTTATTTGATGTATGTCCCGGATGAAGCTCTGCCGCCCGGAGGATGGCAAAGCTGTTGAATTGCAAGGCTCCGGCAAGCAGGCCTCGCAGTCATCCAGATCTCTCGCTTCACCCGATCGGAAAATCTGCGCCGATGTTTCTCAGCTCACGGCTCGACACGATCCGACGGCAGAGATCAGGACGCGTTTGACAGAGGTTCCTTCTGGTCGCGGTACTGGCGTGGATCCGGCACGGGGACTGCGGCCATCAGTGCTCTGGTGTAGTCGTCGCTGGGATTCTCGAAGACCGATCGGCGGGTGCCGAGTTCAACGATCTCGCCTCCTCGCATGACGGCGACATGGTGCGACATCTTCTCGATGACCGCCATGTCATGGGAGATGAAGAGATAGGCCAGCCCCATCTGCTCCTGCAGTTCGAGCATCAGGTCGAGCACGGTGGCGCGTACGGAGACGTCGAGGGCTGCTACGCTTTCGTCCGCCACGATCAGCTTCGGTTCGAGGGCAAGAGCCCGTGCAATGCAGATCCGCTGTCGCTGGCCGCCGGAAAACTCGTGGGGGTAGCGTTCTGCGGCATCCGGCGTCAGGCCGACACGTTCAAGCAGTGCCGCCACGCGGTCCCGGCGCTTTGCAGCGTCGTCTATGTCGTGAATGACAAGCGGTTCGGCGATGGCCGCCCCTACGCTCATCCGGGGATCCAGAGACGCGTAAGGGTCCTGGAAGATCATCTGGGCTGTCCTGCGGATCGGGCGCATGATCGCGCTCGAGGCTGGAAACACCTCCTGGCCTGCAATTCGCACACTGCCGTCAAAAGGGATGAGGCCGAGGACTGCCTTGCCGGTCGTCGACTTTCCCGAGCCACTTTCGCCGACCAGACCGAGCGTCTTGCCTGCCTCAAGCTCGAAGCTCACGTTTTTGACCGTCGGGTCCGGACGAGGTCCACGACGAAGCCATCCGGTCTTTTGCCCGTAGGTGACGGACAGGCCCGCGACTTCAAGGACGGGAATGGACAGCGCCGGTGCCGTCTTCGGTGCGGCTGTCACTCGCGGGGGCACATCCGTGCCGCTGTGGGCGCCGAGGCGCGGCACTGCCGCCAGCAGTTGTTGCGTGTAAGGAACGGCCGGCCTTTCGAAGATCTCGATCGATCTGCCGTGCTCGACGATGCGGCCCGACTTCATGATCGCAACGCGGTCAGCCATCTCGGCAACAACGCCCATGTCATGGGTGATCATGAGGATCGAGGTCTGAAACTCCTTGCGCAGTTCGCGCATGAGCTTGAGGATCTGCGCCTGTACGGTGACATCGAGTGCCGTTGTCGGTTCGTCGGCAATCAGCACCTTGGGACGGCAGGACAGCGCCATGGCGATCATCACACGCTGACGCATGCCGCCGGAGAGCTCATGCGGATACTGGGTCAGGCGACGCGCGGGGTCGGTCATGTGCACGGCATCAAGCATCTGCCGGGCGATCGCCTCGGGGCTTTCTGTCAGCGCCTGCCGATGCTCGCGGATTGCCTCGGTCAATTGAGCGCCGACGGTCATCACCGGATTGAGCGATGTCATCGGCTCCTGGAAGATCATGGCGATGTCACCGCCGCGGATCGCCCTCATTTCGCGTTCGGAGGCCCGCGTCAGATCGCGCTGTCCAAGTCGGATGGCGCCAGAGGTGACCCGCAAGGACGCCTTTTGCAACAGTCCCATGATCGCGAGCGACGTCACGGACTTGCCGGAGCCCGACTCGCCGGCGAGGCATAGCGTTTCACCGGCTGCCAGATCGAACGATACCCCGTCGAGGATGCGCTTCAGGCCGCTTGGCGTGCGCGCATCCACCGACAGTTCCTGGACGGAAAGAACCGGGCCGGGCCCCTGACTTTGCTCGGTCACGAAAGAACGATCCTCGGGAAGTAGAAGGAAACGACCCAGTTGGGCATGTCGACGATCTCACTGATCCTGAGGTCGCCGCAGACTGAGCAGAGCATGTAGGCATCGACAGGGTTCATGCCGTGTTCGGAGGCGAGCAGGTCGATCATCCGCATCACTGCTTCCTGCGCACCCGTCATCAGGTCCGGGCCGATCCCCGTGGTCACCTCGTACCCTGCGCCGTCGAGGTGCCGGGTCACGGGTTCGGTCGTTGTGAACCGCGGCGTCTTGAGGTTCGCGCCCTTGACCAGATCGAGCGTCAGTTCGACATTCATCTGGCTCTCGATCGCGGTGCCGCAGACTTCTCCGTCGCCTTGTGCCGCATGCGTATCGCCGACGGAGAACAGGGCGCCCTCGACCTCGATGGGCAGATACAGCGTGACGCCCGATGTCAGGTCACGGATGTCCATGTTGCCGCCGACGCGCCGCGGCGGGACGACAGAATGGAGGCCCGCTTCGGCCGGGGCCACGCCGATCGTACCGGTGAAGGGTTTCAACGGCACCTTCCCGCCCGGGCCATAGGCGGCCGGCGCCATGGAGGCCGTGTCGTAGGACCAGACATGCAGTGCCGGATCCTTGAACTGATCGGCGAGCAGACCGAAGCCGGGGATGTTGGCGGTCCAGCCATGGCCGGACGGATGGAACTTGCGGATGGTCACCTTAAGCGCATCGCCGGGTTGCGCGCCCTCGACGAAGACTGGGCCGGATACCGGGTTGATCTTGCCGAAATCGAGATTTGCGAGTGTTTCCAGCGTTGCGTCCGGACCGATCTGGCCGCCGGAGGAATCCATGCATTCGAACAGAATGGTTTCACCGTGTTTTGCAACGAGGGCCGGCGGGAAGTCCCGGTTCCAGCCGAAATTGTGTTGAGCCCTATGAATGGTGTGGTTGCAGGCGACGCACATGGGATGCCTCCGGGTGTCCAGCTTGTTTTCTTGTTGGATGGTCCGTCCCCCGGGGTTTCCCGGGGAACGGATAATCGTCAGGAGAGGCTTACTGCTTCACGAAGATCGCGTCGTAATTGATGACGCGGGTCGGATCGATGTAGATGTTATCCGCACCACCCATGCGCACCGACTTTGCAACGACGCGGCGTTCGTTGATGACCGGCACCCAGGGTGCATCCGCCATGATGTCGGTGAAGATCTTGCCCCAGGCCGCCTGGCGCTCGGCAACCTTGGCCGGATCCGACATGGAGTCGGCTTCGATCGCGCGCTTGTCGAGCGCTTCGTTGCAGTACCAGGACCAGTTCCAGCCGCCCTGAACCGCGCCGCTGCAGCCAAGGATCGGGCCGTAGAAGTTGGACGGGTCCGGGAAGTCGGCGATCCAGGCCATGCCACCCGACCAAACCATCGGCGCTTCGCCTTCTGTGCCGCCGGCTGCAATCACATTGCCCTGGGCAAGTGCGCGGACTTCGGCCTTGACGCCGATGGCCGCCAGATCCTGCTGGATCGCCTGGGCGATGCGGGGCTGCGGATCGGTATTGGTCGAGTAGAGCACCGTTTCGAAGCCGTCGGGGAAGCCGGCTTCGGCGAGCAGAGCCTTTGCCTTTTCAACGTCGAAGTCATAGCCGGTGAAGCTCTTGTCGTAGCCTGGCATCAAAGGCGGCAGTGGCTGGTTTGCCGGTGTCGCGCGGCCGTTCAGGATGCGGGTGATGCGCTCCTTGTTCACGGCCATGTTGATGGCCTGGCGGACCTTTACGTCGTCGAGCGGCTTGATCTTGGTGTTCAGCGTCAGATAGCCGGTCTGCAGCTGTTCGCCATCGACGATCATCTGCGCGCCCTCGGGCGAGTTCTTGATCTCGAGGAACTTGGCCGGCGGAATGCCATCGCCGGCGATATCGACCTCACCCTTCTGCAAGCGAAGCAGTGCCACCAGCGGCTCCTGACCCACTTCGACCGTCACCTTGTCAATGTAAGGCAGGTCCTTGTTGAAGTAGTCAGGGTTGCGGTCGAAGACGAGCTTCTGGCCGATGGTCCAGTCCTTGAGAATATACGTGCCCGATCCGACCGGCTTCTTGCCGAAATCCCCGGCTGCCGCTTCGACGGCTTCCTTCGGCACGACGGAGGCGAAGTTGATCGCCAGTACGTGGAGGAAGGTCGCGTCCGGGCGGGAGAGCTTGAAGATAACGGTCTGGTCGTCTGGCGTTTCGATGCCTGAGAGTGTCTCCGAGGTGCCGCCGGAGACAGCGTCGAAGCCGGTGATGGCGCCGAAGAACCCGGCGCCAGGGCCTTGCGTCTTCGGATTAACAGCGCGCTCGATCGAATACTTGACGTCCGAGGCGACCACGGCGCGACCATTGGAGAACTTGACGTCCGGGCGCAGCTTGAAGGTATAGGTCAAGCCGTCAGCCGAAACGTCGAAGCTTTCTGCCAGCGACGGGACGAGATTGGCGGTCCCGGGCTCGTAGTCCATCAGGCGAGAGTAGAGGCTCTTGATCATCGACCAGTTGACCCAGTCATAGCCAATGGCCGGATCGAGCGTGGTGATATCGTCCTTGTAGGTGACGACAATTTCGCCGCCCTTTGTCGGTGTGTCCTGGGCGCTGGCCGAGAGTGGCATCAGCGCCATGAGGGCAGCGGCGGTTGAGTTGAGAAGCATACTTCTGAACATTGAACGTTCCCCTTTTTCGTTAGGCTTCAGTGTGATCGGATACGCGGGTCGATGACCGGCGCAATCAGGTCGGCAATCAGATTGCCGGTGATGATGGCGAGAGCGGAGGTGAGCGTGACGCCCATGATGATCGGGATGTCCACTTGCTGGATGGCCTGCCAGGCGAGCTGGCCGATGCCGGGCCAGCCATAGACCGCCTCGACCACCACCACGCCGCCCATGAACTGGCCGATATCGATACCGATCATGGCTATGATCGGCAGGATAGCATTGGGCAGGACATGGCGGAGGATGACGCGGGCTCCAGACAATCCCTTGGCGCGCGCGGTGCGGATATAGTCCTGGTTCAATACGTCTATCATCGCCGAGCGCACCATGCGGGCATACCAACCGGCTCCGAGCATGCCGAGCGTGACGGCTGGCAGGACCACATGGGCGGCGGTGCCATAGCCTGACATCGGAAACCAGCCGAGCGTGGCGGCAAAGACATAGAGGAGGAGAAGGGCGACGACGAATTGCGGGGCCGACACCCCGACAAAGGCGGACATCATGACCGTGCGGTCGAGAAGGCCGCCGCGATTGAGGGCTGCGATCGAGCCGAGGATCACGCCAAGCAGTACCTCAAGGAATATGCCAGCGGCCATCAGTGTGAGCGTTGCCGGCAACCGGGCCGCAATGAGTGTCACCACCTCGGTCTTCTGGGCATAGGAACGGCCGAGATCTCCCTGGACCAAGCCGCCGACATATTGGGCAAACTGGACGGGCAGCGGCTGGTCGAGGCCGAGTTCGCGCCGGATGTTTTCGACCGTCTGGGCCGTGGCGCTGCGCCCGGCGAGCATGCGCGCGGGGTCGGCGGGCAGGGCATAAAGCAGCACGAAGGTGATCGCTGCCACGCCGAACAGGATCAGCACGGATTGGACCAGACGTTGTCCCAAGACAGCCAACATCAGCCTCTTCCTCTCTGCGTCGGATCGAGGATGTCGCGCAGGGCGTCACCCACAAGGTTGAAGGCGAGGGCTGTCAGCAGGATCACGGCGCCTGGGAAGAAAACCAGCCAAGGGGCTGCCTGGAAGTAGCTCTGGCTCTCGAAGATGATGTTGCCCCAGGACGGATCAGGCGGCTGAACGCCGATGCCGAGGAAGGAGAGCGTGGCCTCCAGAAGCACTGTTGTCGCGATCCCGAGCGTGCCCCAGACGATGGCTGTCGGGACCAAGTGGGGCAGGATGTGCAGGAAGAGAATGCGGGCGTGACCGGCGCCCAGCGACCGTTCGGCCAGAATGAAGTCACGCTCCACCAGTCCGCGGGTCTCGGTGTAGACGATGCGCGCAACCTGAACCCAGTTGACGAGCGCAATCACCAGCGCGACGATCCAGAGGCTGGGCTTCAGGAGGGCTGCGAGAACGATGGCGAGCAGCAGCGCGGGGAAGGCCATCATCAGATCGGTGAAACGCATGATGAGATTGCCGGCCCAGCCGCGGAGATAGCCGGCCATGATGCCCACGAGAAGTCCAATCGAGACTGCGACGCCATTGGCAACGAGGCCGATGATCAGGGATGTCCGCGCGCCGAAAAGCATGCGGGAGAGGAGGTCGCGACCGAGCGTGTCTGTCCCGAGCACGAACGGACCGCCGGGCGGCATGGGCGCGCCCTCGAGGGTCAGGCCATCGAACATCTGCTCATTGGGATCGAATGGGGCAAAGAGCGGGGCACCGAGCGCCGCCAAGATGACCAGGGCGATGACGATCAGGCCGAACAGGGCCGCGGGCTGGTGACCTATTTCCTTGAAGATCCGCATCAGCCTGCCTCGCACAGTGTTTCGAGCCCGCCGACGAGGAGCGCTGCCAGTTGTTCAAGGGGAATGCGGCGTCGCATGGCGCAGGTTCTGAGCAAGACGTAGGCCTGTTCGTCGTCAATCTGCCGTTCGGTCTTCAGGCGATTGACTGCGGCAAAGACGATCGGGCGCAGTTTCAGCCGCTCTTCAAGCCGGGCGATCCGTGCCTCATCCTCAAGGCGCTGCTCGTAAGCGCTGACGGCAAGCACGAGAGCCGGGTAAATCGTCGATGCCGAAACGGGCTTTGGAATGAAGGATGTCGCTCCGCAGTCGATTGCCCAGGCAATCCGTCCTGGTGCTTCGGAGCCCAGGAGGGCCGCAACCGGACGCGCGGGTTTGCGCCGTGCCCAAGGCAGGAGCTCGTCCCAACCGCGATCCGCGTCGACGATCACCAGATCGGGCAGGTGCTCCTCCGTGAGAGGTAGCCACTGGAGAGACGAGGAAATCCCCAGCAGAGCGAGCTGGCGGCGCAGCTTTTCGGTGTTCGGGTCGTCCTCTGCGAGGATCACGACGCGCCAGCCTGTGAAGTTCGGCGTCTTGGCGATCATGACACCACCCTCAACAGAGGTTCACGACTCGTGCTGCCGCCGGTGAGGTAGGGATCGGCGGCCAAGGGCGGCCGCGAGGCAATCACGTCAAAGCCGCGCTCGGCATTGATGCGACCGAGCAGGAAGGGGAGGGCAGCGTGATTGGTTGCCGGATCCACGGTCATTGCGCCGAAGAGGCCCGGCCAGGTTCGGTCGTGAACCTGTCGACGCACGGTCGCCGGGTCGCTGGCGGCCGATGCCTCGATGGCCGCGATGCACATGGTGACCGCCGTATAGGCGCTGGCGAAGATGCTGGAGACGCGTCGCGTCTCGGGCTTGAAGGCGCGAAGGCGCGCCTTGAAATCGCGGTTTTCGGCGCTGTCGAGCGTGTCGAAATAGGAGGCGGCGCAAAGCTGGCCGGTCGCAGCACCAGCTGCAACTTCATCCAGTTCGCTTTCCTGCAGGTCGCAGCTGGCCACCGGGCAATTCTCGGGCAGAAAGGCCGGGTCGCGTTTGCCGAGTTCGTGCATGGCCTCCAGGAAGGCATAGCTCGACGGGCCGATGAGATTGTTGAGGATGAAGCTCGGGCGCTTTTCCGCAATGTCGGCAATGATGCGCTCGACGGCCGTTTCCTCGAGCGGCAGGTAGCGCTCGCCGAGCACGGTGCCGCCGGCATTGGCGATGAGTTCGCGGGCCAGCCGGTTCATTTCCCAGCCCCAGACATAGTTCGCCCCGACGAGATAGGGGCGGGTGCCGTAGCGGGGGACAAGATGTTCGAAGAGTGGGATCAGATGCTGGTTGGGACAGCCGCCGATATAGATGACGTTCTCATTCGCCTCGAAACCTTCATAGGGGCACATGTACCACAAGAGCCCGTCGTGTTTCTCGACCAGCGGCAGCACTTCCTTGCGCGCAGCGGAGGTAATGGTGCCGATGATGTGTCGGCATCCGCTGTCGCGGATCAGGCTGCGTGCGCCTTCCAGATAGGCGGCGAGATCGGCATGCGGATCGAAAAAGACCGGCTGGACGCGCGTGCCGCCGGCATGTCTGTATTCATGGAAGGCGAATTCCACGCCGTCGAAAGCATCGCGGCCCATGGCCCCGTAAGGCCCGGTCGTCGAATAGAGAATGCCGATCTTCACTGGGTCCAGCATGTGCTTTCCAAACGCAAAAAAACCCACAACGCGGGTCCCGGCGATCGGGGCGTTGTGGGGCGATATTGCCCGTTGACGGATGTCGTCGATGTGAGAAGTCTTGGGCTCAGTGCCCATATGGTGTGCATGATTAAAATATGCCCACCCGATCTTTGTCAAGCAGAGACAGGGCGCGCAAACTTGAAAATGCAGAGAGGCGCTGATTTGTCTCCCAGTGCCCCTGGTTTCCACACGATGTGGGGCGTTCGACTTTTCTTGGAGTAAGCGCCGACATGCGGAGGCGGGTCGGTACCGCCTACGATACACGTCCGATACAGCGCTCGATCCGAGCCTCCCACACCATGCCGAGCAAAGCCTCAGGCGCTGGCAGAGGCGACTGGGTCAGGTAGACCTACCGATATCGCCTCAATCGTTTGCTGTCGGTCGTGCCATTCTCCTCCCCGGGTGACTAGTCAGATGGCCTTCGACCTCAGCTCCTCATCTACGGAGAAGGATGGCGTCAGCCGGTTGTCAGTTGGCTCGGTCAAGCGGGTGATCATGGGGATCAGCCCGGCTAACGAGTGCACCGGTTCGATCGCGGCGACATAGCGGTCGCGGCGCAGCAGGAGTGCCGTGTCGAGGCAGTCGCGGAACGGTTTTTCCGAAAAGAAGCGGCTACTGTCGCGAACGATGGGGAATGGTGCGGATACGGGGTTCATCCACTCCGGCGTGAGGCCGATGACTGCGCAGCCCAGCTTTTGCAGGCGGTCCAGCATTTCCGGGTCGAGCCAGCGCTCGGGCGCTTCGGAGAAGATCAGCATCACTGGACGATCGGGAAGCAGCGTGTCGAGCAAGATCTGCTGGCGATCGATGGCGGTCACGAGCGGCTGCGGGATCATCCGGCCAATGGCCGCAGCGCCTGGAGCGTTCGGGCTCGGTCGGATCAGTCCAGCCGAAAATCTTGGTTTTGGCTTGTATTTCATCTGGGCGAAGTAATCCCGGGCCGGGCCGTAGAGGCCGAGAACACGGAAACCCATACGGATCAGTCTGCCCCGTTGGACCGAGGCCGGCATCATGATCTTGCCCATGCGAAGCGCCAGCTCGATCATCGACCAGGCGTGCGGCTTGCGTTCGGCCTCGTAGCTATCAAGCAGATCTTCCGGGTCTGCCATTCGCAGCGCTTCATGGAGCTTCCAGGCAAGATTGTGCGCGTCGCGCAGGCCGCTGTTCATCCCCTGTCCGGCAAAGGGTGGTGTGAGATGCGCGGCATCGCCTGCCAGGAAGATGCGCCCCTGTCGCCAGCGGGCCGCGATCCGGGCGTGGAAGGTGTAGACCTTCTGGCGCCTGATGGGCTCTTCGCCATCGGGGCCGACTTCGGCCAGAAGCCTGCGGGCAAAGCTCTCTTCCTCGGCCTCCTCTGTCGTTTCACCGGGGTTGAGCTTGAATTCGTAGCGGCGGATGCCGCCTGGGCCTGGCAGGGTGATGACCGAGCGGCGCGGATCGCAGAACACTTCCGTGTGGAAGCAGCGATTGCGTGTCGAGTGCAGATCGACGATCAGCCAGGGTTCCCGGAAAGTCGAACCTTCAAGCTGTATGTTCAGTGCCTTGCGCACTGCTGATCTCCCGCCATCGGCGGCCACCATATAGCGAGCCCGCAGTTTTCGTGTCTGTCCGCCTGTCGTGATCTCGGCAAGCACATGATCGCTGTCCTGGTGAAAGCCTGCCAACTCCGCCCCGAAGACGGGTGTCACGCTCGGGTGCCGCGTCAGGGCTTTCCGCATCGTCGCTTCAAAGACCGGCTGTTCGAAGGCGTTGCGCTTGTCGAAGCCGTATTCCTTGACGTGCGGCTTTACCTCGGCAAAACGGCGCCCGTCCGGGCCGAGATAGATCGAGCCGTATCCCTTGACGGTAATGGCCGCGACCGTCTCTGCCAGTCCGGCCGCCTGCAGCGCGCGCAAGGACTCGTCGTCGATCGAGACGGCGCGGGGTTCCTGCACCGTCGTTTCGTTACGTTCAACGAGCGTGGTCCTGACGCCCATGGAGCCGAGCAGGTTGGAGAGCAGAAGGCCTGTCGGACCTGCCCCGACCACCAGGACATCCGTCTCCTCCGGGATGCGCGCCTTCACAAGAGGGCCGTTTCTGCGATGACGGTGTTGACCAGCCGGCCAAGTCGGCTGATTTCGACTTCGATCACGTCGCCTACCTTCATGTAGAGCGGTGGCTCGCGGCGGTCACCGACGCCGCCGGGGGTTCCGGTCAGAATGACATCGCCGGCGGAGAGCGGGGTGTAGGTGGAGATATAGGCGATGAGCCGCTCCACGGGGAAGATCAGGTCCGCCAGTGTTGCGTCCTGCATGACCACGCCGTTCAGCCGCGTCTGGATTGTCAGGCGGCTGTAGTTTCCGACCTCGTCGGGCGTGACCATGAAGGGGCCGAAGCCGCCGGTGCCGGGAAAGGTCTTGCCGGGGCCGAACTGGTGGGTGTGGCGCTGCCAGTCTCTGATGGTGCCGTCATTATAACACGCGTAGCCCGCGACGTGCTCCAGTGCCTGCTCCTCGGGGATGCAGCGTCCGCCACGGCCGATGATGACCGCCATCTCGCCCTCGAAGTCGAGCTTGTCCGACACGGCAGGCAGCAGCATCGGTTGCCCATGGGCAATCTGGCTGTCGGCATAACGCGTGAACATGGTCGGATGCTTGTTGTCGGGCCGCTTCGTCTCGGCGCGGTGCGTCTCGTAGTTGAGGCCGACGCAGAGGATCTTTCCCGCATCCGGCACGACCGGGAGCAGTGTTACATCCGAGAGTGCAAAGTCCGCAGGTCTTCCCCGTGCGAAGCTTGCTGCCGCCTTAAGCATGTCGGCTGCAATCAATGCCTTGAGGCTTGCTAATCCGGGGGCAAGCCGTTCCGTCAGATCGACGATGCCGTCCTCCGCCAGAATGCCGAAGCCGCATTTCCCAAGCCGCACAAAACTGATGAATTTCATGATCTCTCTCCCTTTTCCCGGCTCAGGATCGCAGAATTGCGTTGCCCCACTTGTTCAGCGTCCGGGGATGTTGCGGCCAGTCGATCACGTCGCGATCGTAGATCGTCTCCAGTTCAGCCGAGATCTCGATCCAGTTGCCGTCGGGGTCGGTGTAGAAGACGAAGAGATTGTTGCCCGGGCCATGACGCCCCGGACCCCAGGTCAAGAGCACGCCGTTGGCTGCGAAGCGGTCGCAGAACTTCTTGATGTTGTCGAAGGTGCCGGCTTCATAGGAGTGGTGATCGACGCCCGTGCGGTCCGACTTGAAGCAGGCGATCGTGTGATGCTCGGTGTTCGTCGTCGTGAAGACCGTGGCGAGATCGCCATTGTCGTGGATGACGCGGTCGGACAGGAAGAAGCCGAGCTTGTCGACATAGAATTCCTTGAAGCCGTCCAGATCCTGCGTGGCAAATGTCAGGTGCTGTGTCGGCGCATGGATGCCTTCGATCACGGGCCGATAGGAGATGGTCGGCTTAAGCGCTACTCCGAAGCAGATCAGATGGCCGTCATTGTCCCGGACGCCGAAAGCGCCATCGGCGAAATAGGGCGAAACGCTCGGAAGAATGGGAACGCCGTTTGCAATGGCGCGTTGCCGCATGCCTTCCAAGACCTCTGAATTGCTGCAGGCAAGACCCGCATAGGCAAGCTTTTTGTTTTCGCCCTTGATGGCCACGAAGTGACGGAGTGGGCCTTCGCACCGGAATTCATCCGGCGAGACTTCACTCACCTGCATGTCCATGTTGGCCGCATAAAACTGAGCCAGCCGCTGCGGATCTTCACTCTCGAAAGCGACGTGATGCAGGTAGGCGCCCGCGTGAACCGCAAAATTACTCATATGGATCCTCCACTGATTGTTTTCCGGTATAATTGCCAGAAAGCAAAAATTTGCAAGATGCAAATATCATTAAATTACCGAATAACGATAAAAATTGATAATTTTGACCGGTGGCAATTCCTGCGGATCATCAGTCTCGCGCAATTCAGTGGCCTGCGATCATGAGCTGCGATGTTTATCGCCATCCGGTAAGCGGTTGCAGCGGTCGGGATCTTTTTGCTACGACGTGGCAGCACGGCCTGGAGAATGCCCATGATGGGAATTACGCGTTACATTCGTATTCTGAAGCTCTTTGACGCGGAGAAGCCAAACTGGACGGTTGCTGAGATGGCGGAGGCGCTGGAGACTTCGGCCAGCACTTTGTATCGGCTCGTCCGGGAGATGGTTGCGGTCGAGCTGCTCGAGAGCACGGTGGAATCGCGGTATCGGCTCGGTCCGATGTTCGTCGAATACTACCGTCGGATCACGATGACCGATCCGCTGATCCGCTCAGGCGCGAAGTTCTTGGGTCCTCTCGCCGAGCAGGCGAGCATTCCCTGCGTGGCGATTCTGGCGCGGCTGTATGGCAAGGACGTCATGTGCGTGGCAGAGCATCGCGGTCAGAATGCTCATTTCAAGACCAGCTACGAACTTGGTCGTCCCATGCCTCTGTTGCGGGGCGCAACGTCTCGGGCGGTCTTGTCAAACCTGACGAAACGGAACCTGATGTCGCTCCTCAACGAAGAGCTCGGCGCGGATGCTGATCGCAAAGGCCAGTTGACCTCGGAGCTGGCAAGCCTGCGCAAGCTCGGTATTTGTGAAACCCGCGGTGAGGTCGATCAGGATCTCGTCGGGATTTCCGCGCCACTTCGAAATGCGTCGCTCGGGATCAGCGCTTCGGTTTCGGTCATCGTGGAGGCTCGCCTGCTGAACGACGACCTGCGCCCTCGGATCTACGCAGCCGTCACAGCGACCGGCCGGATGATCGAAAGCTTCATGGCTGAAGTCTAGACGCACAGCGGAGCCGAGCAGGCCCGTGCATTCAGGGGCGATGGCTCTTGAGAAAGATGGCGCAGGCTGGCTCTACATTTTCCCGGATTTCAGCCTCGGTTGCTCCGCTGCGGATCCCCCACAGGCACTGCTCGAATAAGCGTGCTTCGCAAAGCGACTTGAACCGCCACGCTTCCGCAATGGGGTCTTCGATCGTGATTTCGCCCGTTTCTGCCGACTGTTGCAGGGTCGATGCGATGACGCCGATCACGCTCTTCGGGCCGTTGTCGTAAAAGATCCTGCCGAGCTCGGGGAATCGACCGGCCTCGGCTATCACCAGCCGGTTGACCGACATGATTTCGCTGGAGAGCAGGAGCCGCAAGTAGCGGCAGCCAAGGGCAACGAGTCTCGCCTCTATGCCGTTTGGCTGCTCTTCGAGGGCGATGAATTCGTGCCATCGTTGCTGTCCGGCGCTGACGACAAAGGCTGCAAACACCTCCTCCTTGGACGAGAAATAGCCATAGAGCGTGCCTTTCGAGCCGCCGACAGCCGCGGCGATCGTTGCCATGGACACGGTGCCATAGCCTTGCGAGAGAAACAGTTCGCCGGCGATTTTGATGATTTCGTTTTTCTTTTTTTCGGTCTTTACGCGCATGACGCCTTATAACCGTAAAGGTCCGTACTGTTAAGTTGACCGATCGCAATTCTCATAATAGTACTTATGTGTACGGTTATGAGGAGGTAATCGATGACCAGACTTTTCCCAGCGACGGCGGACTTCACGGGTGGGCTCTACAAACCTGCGCGGTTTGAGGGCGAGATTTACGACCT
Organism: Rhizobiaceae bacterium; assembly: GCA_027484835.1. Classification (GTDB taxonomy): domain Bacteria; phylum Pseudomonadota; class Alphaproteobacteria; order Rhizobiales; family Rhizobiaceae; genus Allorhizobium. The sequence goes on from JAIXSF010000309.1 coordinate 25,932, forward strand.
CGAGGTCGATGGTACTGTGCCAGACGAGATCGATGGCACCTTCTTTCAGGTGGCTCCGGATCCGCAATATCCGCCGATGCTCGGCGACGACATCTTCTTCAATGGCGACGGCGCAATCACCGCTTTCACCTTCAAGAATGGGCATGTTGACTTCAAGCGACGCTATGTGATGACCGAGCGTCTCAAGGCGCAGCGGGCGGCCCGAGCGTCGCTTCACGGGATCTATCGCAATCGCTACACAAACGATCCGAGCGTCCGCGAACTGAACAACAGTACGGCAAACACCAATGTCGTCGTGCATGGCGGCAAGCTTCTGGCGCTGAAGGAAGACAGTGCGCCCTATGCGCTTGATCCCGTGACGATGGAAACGATCGGGTTGTGGGATTTCAATGGCCAGCTGACCAGCGCGACCTTTACCGCCCATCCCAAGATCGATCCCGCCAACGGAGATCTGCTCTGTTTCGGCTACGAGGCCAGGGGCGAGGCGACGCCTGACATCGTCTATTACGAGATCGATGCCTCCGGTCGGAAGAAGCGAGAGACATGGATCGTCGCGCCCTATGCGGCGATGATTCATGATTTCGCGGTGACCGAAAACTACGTGATCTTCCCGCTGATGCCGCTGACCTCGGATCTTGATCGCATGAAGAATGGTGGGCGGCATTTCGAATGGCAGCCAGGGCTCGACCAGCTGTTCGGTGTGCTTCGCCGCGATGGCGATGGCCGGGATGTCCGGTGGTTCAAGGCGCCGAACGGCTTCCAGGGGCACACGCTCAACGCTTTCGATGACCGTGGCCGCATTTTCATCGACATGCCGATCACCAGCGGCAACATCTTCTATTTCTTCCCCCAGGCAGACGGGACTGTGCCGCCACCGGAAACGCTGGCGTCCAACATGATGCGTCTAACCATCGATATGAATTCCACCGCGAACGGTCTGGACATGACGCCCCTGACGCAGTTCCCATGCGAATTCCCGCGGAGTGACGACCGCTATATGGGCCGGCATTACAGCCATGGATTCGTCATCGCCATGGACCCGAGCAAGCCATTCAATGAAGAGCAGATCGGGCCGCGCCCGTTTCAGTTCTTCAATCAGCTGGCGCATATCAATGTTTCGACGGGGCGGATCAAGACGTGGTTTGCGGATGACCAGTCCTGCTTCCAGGAGCCGATCTTCGTCCCGAAAAGTGCTGATGCGGCCGAAGGGGAGGGCTATGTCATTGCCCTTCGCAACCGCCTGCTGGAGCAGGCGACCGACCTGTTGATCCTCGATGCGCAGCACTTGGATGAGGGCCCAATCGCCACGGTGAAGCTGCCGATCCGGCTGCGCATGTCGCTGCATGGGAACTGGGTGCCAAGCTCTGCTTTGCGGGCCGGCTAACATCCGCATAACCCGATTTCGCTCCGTTGGAGCAGATGACGGCAGGCGATCTGATGGTCGCGTAACCTCGCGGGCAATGGCTTGCGGGGTTAAAGCGTCTTGATGTCCAAATAACGCACGAGCGCCAAATAGCGTTTATCAAAATTATCATTTTACGATAATTTCGTCTTGACGATCTGCAAATTTGTAGATTAGGCTTTTGTCCATAAGGAGGCGCGTCTGTCGCTGTGCCCATCCATATCGAGAGATAATCGGTGAGGGAGCGGGCGATGCCAGATGCCGCGAGAGGAGACCAAGCCGTGCAGCATCCAGTCGATCATTCCGTCTTCGTCCCGCGACCCTATGACGGGTTTACCGGGCAGTTCATCGCCGGTCGTTGGCTGGCCGGCACGGCGGGTAAGACCGTTGTCGACCGTAACCCCTATGATGGTTCGGTTCTTGCGGAGATCGCCCAGGCAAGCATCAGCGATCTCGACCAGGCCTTCGATGCCGCTCATCGCGCCCAGGTCGAGTGGGCCTTTACGCTGCCGTCGGAGCGCGCCGCCCTGTTCTTCCGGGCCGTCGCCATTCTCGATGCGCGGAAAGAAGAAATCATCCAATGGCTGATCCGCGAATCCGGGAGCACGCGCATCAAGGCTGCCGTCGAATGGGGTGCGGTGCGCGCCGGCATGCTGGAGGCGGCGACCATGCCGGCGGCTGCCCAGGGACACATCATTCCTGTCGACAAACCCGGTAAGGA
>JAIXSF010000161.1 GCA_027484835.1 Rhizobiaceae bacterium
CCGCTGACCCTGATCTGCATGACGCTTTACGGCGGTCTGATGCCGCAGACGAAGATACAGCCGAACCTGCCCGGTTGACCGGCTGTCATCCACCCGTCACGGGCAAGCCCTAAGCACCGCTCGAACCACGAGCGGTGCACCCATGACGACTGAACTCCCCCGCCTGAAGCTCGGCATCATCGCCGATCCGCAATATGCCGATCTCGATCCAGATCCAAAGCTGGATCGCCATTTCCGTCGATCGCTTGATAAGCTGAAGGCCGCTGTTGAACACTTCAACACTCGATCCCTCGATGCCGTGGTGGTGCTCGGGGATCTCATTGATCGCGGCTTTGAAAACTTTGGACCTGTGCTTGCCGTGCTCGATGAGCTGCACGCCCCGCGGATCCTGCTGCCCGGAAACCACGATTTCCTCGTCGAACCACCACATCTCCCTCACATCCACACCACGCTCGGGATGCCGGCGCCTTATCATGAGGTGCAGCTTCGCGGTCTGCGGCTGGTGGTGACCGACGGCAACGAGATCTCGGTCTTTGCCCCACCTGATGGCGATGCGAGACGCGTTGAGGCCGAGGCCCGCCTTGCAGCATTGAAAGCCGAAGGTGCGGCGAATGCCCAGGATTGGAATGCCGGCATCTCCGGGCAACAGGCAGCATGGATCGCGGATCGCCTGTCGACGGCCGAACGAAACGGCGAAAGCGTCATCCTGCTCGGTCACTACCCGATTTACCCGCCATCCGATCACACGCTCTGGAATGCCGAGGCGCTGGCATCCATGATCGCGTCTTCGGCCGCGTCGATCGCCTATCTTTGCGGCCATCATCACGCTGGAAACCACGCAGAACGGGAAGGTGTGCACTTCGTCAATTTCTGCGGCATGGTTGATACCGAACATCAGAATGCCTTTGCCGTGCTCTCGGTATTTGATGATCGCATCGAGATCGAAGGGCACGGTCGCGAACCGTCACGGCGGCTGATGCTGGCACCCGCAAAGCGCCATAAACGGCATATGTCTGACAATTCGCTGACAGCGGGCTGACGTCAATTTGTCATATATATCCGAAAGTTGTCGCGTCCGGCGCTCATCACTCCTTTGTGACTTCTATCAATTGTGGGGAGGCTGCAAACATGCGTTGCCCTGCTAACGATCGCCGGCATGTCCGGCCGAACTCTTGGAGAAAAGCTGATGAAGTTGAAAGTTGTTCTGTCCGCTGCTGCGGCGATCTGTCTCGGCGTGACCGCGGCGATTGCTGCGGGTGAACCGCAGGTCGTGCGCCAGGAAGAGATGAAGAAGGTCGGCGGCGCCATGGGCGCACTTGGCGGCATCGCCAAGGGTGAGAAGCCGTATGACGCCGAAGCCGTGAAGGCCGCGCTGACGACGCTCGCCGAAGTCGGCAAGACCTTCCCGACCTATTTCCCGGCCGGCAGCGAAACCGGCATGGAGTCTGAAGCCGCACCTGCGATCTGGCAGAACATGGATGACTTCAAGGCCAAGGCTGCCAAGTTGGTGTCGACAGCCGAAGCGCAGCTCGCAACCCTGCCGGCCGACCAGGCTGGCGTCGGTGCCGCCATGCAGGCGCTCGGTGCAACCTGTGGCGATTGCCACCAGACCTACCGCCTCAAGAAGTAAGGCCTTCACGGCGGGCGGCTCCCGGATTGTTCGGGAACGCCCGCCGCATTGCGCTCGGCCGGGCGCGACATGACGACGATGGAGGCCGGAAATGGCATCGACTTGGGTCAAGGGGTTGGCTGGACTGGCCGTGCTCGGAGCCGCCGGTTTCGGCGCCTTCCTGTTCATCACCGCGCCGGACCGCCAGGACTCGTCCGTCTGGGCCAATCTCGGCGATCCCGATCTCGCCCACGGCCGTGAAGTCTTCTTCGCCGGCGGCTGCGCAAGCTGCCATGCGCCGGCCGGAGCCACAGGCGATGCTCGCCTGGTGCTGTCGGGTGGCGCACCGCTGAAGAGTGACTTCGGTACCTTCCACGCCCCCAACATTTCGAGCCATCCGGAAGCCGGCATCGGCGCCTGGACGCTGGCCGAATTCGGTGATGCCATGACCCGCGGCGTCGGCCGCGAGGGTGAACATCTCTACCCGTCCTTCCCTTATGGCTCCTATGCCCGCATGACGCCCAAGGACATCAACGATCTCTACGGCTTCATGAAGACCCTGCCGGCAAGCGACGCCGTGGCACCAGCCCACGAGCTTGGCTTCCCCTTCAACCAGCGCATCGTGCTCGGCGGCTGGAAGTTCCTCTATTTCACCGATGCACCGCGCGTCGAACTCGCCGATGCTTCCGAGATGGTGAAGCGCGGCCAGTATCTGGTTGAGGGCCCCGGTCATTGCGGCGAATGCCATACGCCCCGCAACGCACTCGGCGGTTTCGAGGCTGGCCGTTGGCTGGCCGGTGGGCCCAACCCGGAAGGTGAGGGCACCATCCCCAACATCACCCCGGGCTCGAAGAGCATGGGCTCATGGGGCGAAAGCGATATCGTCACGTACCTCGAGACCGGCTTCACGCCAGACTACGACAGCGTCGGTGGCTCCATGGTCGAGGTGCAGAAGAACATGGCGGAACTGCCGGCTGCGGACCGCGAAGCGATCGCCGCCTATCTGAAGGCCATCCCGTCTGTACAGTGACCGCGGGCGGTGCTGTTCAGCATCGCGCAAGCCTTGCCTGTCATCTTAGCGTCGTCGAAATGACTTCGGAGGGGACATGAGCATTGAACGCCGGCGGATGGAGAATGCGCTCCGGTCCCTGCTCGACAATTACCCGGATCCTGCTCTGCATCGCTGGGTGGATGAAACCGTCCGCGCCTTCGAAAAACGCCTCTCCGCCATCGTCGATCCGCGCGAGCGTGATCATGCCCAGCAGGCAGCACTCATCCTGATCAAGACGACCCTGCAGAAGTGGTCCGAAAATCCGCCCGTCCGGCACTGACGGCAATTTCTATTCAGCGGCGATGTTCGGCGGCAAAGGCCGCCAGTTCCGCCTGGGCCTCCGGGCTGTAGAGATCCAGCGCCTTCAAGACTTCGATCGTGAACGTGTCCGGTGACGAGCCGGCCGCCGTCACGATCCCGCCGTCGTGCACGGCCTGCGGCTGGTCGATATAGTGGATCTCGCCGCGATAGCCGGGATACCTCTTGTGCGAGGCGAGCGAATTTCCGGTATGCGCCACGCCATCAAGCACGCCCGTTGCCGCAAGCGCGCTCGCCGCAGCGCAGATCCCGCCGAGAACCTTGCCCTTGTCGCGAAACGCCGTCGCAAGCGCGGTAAAGTCGAACGCTGCGCCCTTTTCCCAGGCATAGCCACCCGGAATGATCAAAGCGTCGAACCGGTCCGCATCGATGCCGTCGAAGCCGATGTCGGGCGTGACCTTCAGTCCGCCCATCGAAACGACGGGCTGGCCATCCGGGCTTGCCGTCACCACCTCGCAGTCGAGCCAGTATCGGGCTGCCGCCATCAGCAGGGCTGGCTCCCAGTCGGCGTAATCGTTCTGAAGCGCAATCACGATCCGGGGCATCACGGTCTCCTCGCGTCTGTCGGGTAAGGCTCAGCTCAGGGCCTGCAGGTAGCGCATGCCGGTGACCGGGCGCGGAATGAAGTCCATGTTCTCGTAGAAGCGATGGGCGGCGAAATTGCCGGTGGCCGCCGAAACCGAGAGGAAATCGCAGCCCGAGGCCCGTGCGATCTGCTTGGCGCGGTCGACGAGATGCTGGCCGATGCCATTGCCGCGCTGGCCGTCACGCACGAAGAGATGATGCAGCTCCATGCCACGCTTGCCTTCCTGCGCCTTGTAGAGCGGAACGAGGATGGCGTAGCCGATCAGGCCCTGTTCGCCGCTGTCGGCGACCAGCGCCTGGATCCACGGAAGAGGACCGAAAAGGTCGCGTTCCAGGACTTCAGCCGTCATCGCCGAGGCGTCGCCATGATGCAGGGCGAGCGCCTGGATCATGGCATTGAGTTCCGGCAGGTCGCGCGGCTTGGCGTGGCGAATGGCCACGATCGGCGGGCGGGGCTGGGTAAGGTCTGTGTCTTCGGTCATGCTGCTTTCCCTTGGTCTTATTCTGCGCCGTCAGGGGAAAGTCGTCCGGAAAACAACAAGGCCGCCTGACGGCGGCCTGTTGACAATGTGATCTTGTCAGGCCGCCGGTTACCGGTAGGCCCAAAAATACGTGCAGGTGATGTTTGCGCGAA
>JAIXSF010000022.1 GCA_027484835.1 Rhizobiaceae bacterium
CCTGGCAGCCCGACCGAGAAGCTCCTGTCCGCGCTCGGCCGCCACGGCCAGCGTCCGGCCCATATTCACTTCTTTGTCAGTGCCGAAGGGCATCGCAAGCTGACAACGCAGATCAACATCGCCGGCGATCCGCTGATCAACGACGATTTTGCCTATGCCACGCGTGACGGCCTGGTGCCTGATGTGATCGAGCGCACCGATGAGGCCGGCATCAAGGCAAACGGCCTGAGCGGTCCCTTTGCGGAGATCGTCTTCGACATCAAGCTGACGGCGCTTGTCGACGGCATCGACAATCAGGTGAATGCCCTGCGCCCCCGCGCTGCCGCCTGACGACCAAGTGGTCCGGCAACACCGGACCACTTCCCCCTCTTCCCGATTCAATATCCGACTTGCCTTGGCGGGCTCGGACCTTCGTGAGCAGAGCCTTGCCGCCTCAAGGCCAAGTGGACCGCCGGACTTTCGGCAATGCCGCGCGCTTTGATCTCCGGGATCACATCAGCTCCGCAACCATTCCGCTTCCTGGAAGTTCCTCTTCCGACCAAGGCAAGCGAATGGAGGACGTGATGGCAAAGGATGATGCGACGGTGAGCTATGGCGGACCGGCTGGCGGATGGGGATCGCTTCGCGGGATTGCCCGGATCGTCGCCAAGGAAGGTGTCAGCCCGGGGGCCATCGCAACGCTTCTGGAGCAGAACAAGCCGGGTGGCTTTGCTTGCGTATCCTGCGCCTGGACAAAATCCGCCGACCATAAGCCTGTCGAATTCTGCGAGAACGGCGCCAAGGCGACGCTCTGGGAGCTGACGGGACGCAGGGCGGGCCCCGAGGTCTTCGCCCGGCACAGTGTGACCGCACTCAAGTCCTTCAGCGACTACGATCTCGAGCAGCTCGGGCGGCTGACGCATCCGATGCGCTATGATCGAGCGAGCGATCACTATGTACCCTGTTCCTGGGATGAGGCCTTTGCCGCGATCGGGCAGGAGCTTCGGGGCATGGATCCGAAGAAGACCGTCTTCTACACCTCCGGACGTGCAAGCCTGGAGACGTCATATTGCTGGGCGCTGTTTGCGCGGGCCTATGGCCACAACAATCTGCCCGACAGCTCCAACATGTGCCACGAGACAACGTCGGTGACTCTAAAGAAAGTCATCGGCTCGCCCGTCGGAACTGTCGTCCTCGACGACTTCAAGCATTGCGATGCGATCTTCTTCTTCGGCCAGAACACCGGCACAAACAGCCCGCGCTTCCTGCATGACCTGCAGGCGGCCGTTCGTCGCGGGTGTCGGATCGTGACGTTCAACCCGGTCCGCGAACGCGGGCTCGAGCGCATGATCAGTCCGCAGGATCCGGTAGCCATGGTGAGCGGTCACGCGACCGAGCTTTCCTGCCAGTACCATCAGGTGAAACCGGGCGGCGACATCGCCGTGCTGCTCGGGCTCTGCAAACATGTGCTGGCCGCCGATGATGCGGCGCTCGCTGCGGGCCGCCATGTCGTCGACCGGGCCTTCATTGCCGAGCATACGGTTGGGTTCGAAGAGTTTGAGGCACATGTACGGCAGGTCGACTGGGCCGAGATCGAGGCGGTGTCGGGGCTCACCCGTGCGGCGATCGAGGCAGCAGGCCAAGTTTACGTCGAGGCCGACAGGACCATCGGCATTTATGGCATGGGGCTGACCCAGCATGTGCACGGCTTCGAGAACATCGCGACCTACATGAACTTGCTTCTGATGAAGGGCAATATCGGACGCAAGGGCGCCGGCATGTCGCCGGTGCGCGGGCATTCGAACGTCCAGGGACAGCGCACGGTCGGGATCGCCGAGAAGCCGGAACTGGTGCCGCTCGATCGGCTGGCAGAGCTCTTCGATTTCGAGCCGCCGCGCGAGAAGGGCATGAACACGGTCGAGGCCTGCGAGGGTATCCTCAAGGGTGAAGTGACCGCCTTCATCGGACTTGGCGGCAATTTCCTGCGGGCGATCCCGGAGCAGCGAGCGATGGAAGAGGCCTGGCCACGCATGCGGCTGACGGTTCAGATCGCGACCAAGCTCAATCGGGGTCACCTCATCAATGGAGAGGTCGCCTATCTCCTGCCCTGCCTGGGGCGGAGCGAGATGGATCTGCTGACCGGCAAGCCGCAGGTCGTGTCGATGGAAGACAGCCTGAGCAGCGTTCATGGCTCGGTCGGCAAGCGCAAGCCGGCAAGCGATCAGCTGAAGTCGGAGATCGAGATCGTCAGCCGGATTGCCCAGGCGACGCTGCCTGAAAATCCGAAGATGATGTGGCGACGCTGGGCACGCGATACGGCGCTGGTGCGGGACCTGATCGAGCAGACCTATCCGGACCAGTTCAAGGACTTTAATGCCCGGATCTTCACGCCTGGTGGCTTTTACCGGGGCAATTCTGCCCGCGAGCGGCAGTGGAAGACGGAGAGCGGCAAGGCGGAATTCGTCACGCCAACGATGCTCTCGGCCACCGGTTTTGATGCAGCGCCGGGTCGGATGAGCCTGATCACCATGCGCAGCAACGACCAGTTCAACACGACGATCTATGGCTATAGCGATCGCCTGCGCGGCATCGAGGGCAAGCGTGACGTGCTGCTGATCAGCCCGCGTGAGATCGAGCGGCATGGCTTGACGATCGGGGAACGGGTGACGCTGGTCACTGATGCCGGGGACGGTATCGACCGCAGGGTCGGCGGGCTGGAAGTACTGCCCTTCGATCTGCCCGATGGCTGTGTCGGCGGGTATTACCCGGAGCTTAACCCGCTCGTTCCTCTTTCGCATCACGATCGCGCTTCCAAAACACCGGCATACAAGTCGGTACCTGTCCAGATCGTGCGCGACAGCTGATCGAAGGGATGCAGGCAGTCACCCGCGCCTCTCGAATGCCCTTGGAACAATCCTGATGGAACAATGTGGCTTCATGGGTGTTGCCCCCGCAGGGCGGCAGCCGGAGGACGCGCGTGCTGGGGGGAGCTGACGAATTGAACGGCAAGCGGGGACGGGGATCATGAACCTGGACATCTATTGCGGCCCTGCGCCTTCGCCCGAGACGCTGTGGCTCGACTGGAATTTCGATCCGCCGCTTCTGGCGATCATCGCCGCCATCTTCGTTCTCCTGATGACCTATGCCGACAATCGACGGCAGGCCCTGGCATCCTTTGGCGCCCTGCTGGTGATGTTGGTCGCCTTCGTATCGCCGCTTTGCGCTCTCGCCTCGGCGCTGCTTTCCGCACGGGTCTTCCACCACATTCTGCTCGTCACATTTCTGGCGCCGCTCGTCATCCTCGCAATACCGCCCCGGGTTCGGGAACGACAACTACTGCCGGCACAGCTGTCGTTTCTCGTCCATACGATCGTCTTGTGGTTCTGGCACGCGCCCAGCCCCTATCTCTTCGCGCTGTCATCGCCTCCCGCCTATTGGCTGATGCAGCTGACGCTGATTGGATCCGCCCTGTGGCTGTGGGCCGATATACTGTCGCCGCGTCGCTCGGCGGGTGCGGCGATTGCGCTTCTTCTCGGCACGACCATCCAGATGGGCATGCTCGGAGCCTTGCTCACCTTCTCGCGCGAGCCGCTGTTTGCTGCGCATATGGACACCACCCATGCGTTCGGCCTGTCGCCTCTCGCCGACCAGCAGCTTTCGGGGCTGATGATGTGGGTTCCGGCCGCCCTGCCCTATCTTTTTGCCGCCCTTCTCAGGCTGCGGAGCGTGTTTGCGGGGAGAAACTACGACGGCGAGGCACCGCGCTGATGATCGCCCTCCTGAAGTTCGTGCACATTGCCGCCATCGCCATCTGGACGGCCGGACTGATCAGTCTTCCAAGCCTTTACGTGCAGAGGGCCCATGTCGAAAACGACGACGCGCTCTACCGCATGCAGCGGATGACGCGATTTGCCTTCGTCGCCATCATCTCCCCGGCCGCCTTCATTGCCGTGGCCAGCGGGACCGGCCTCAGTTTCATGAGGGACGTGTTTTCTCCCTGGTTTTCCTGGAAGCTCGGCTTTGTTGGCCTGCTTGCCATCTTTCACGTGTTTTCGGGGCTTGTGATCATCCGGCTCTTTCGCGACGGCGAGGTCTATCCCGCCTGGCGCTTCGTGGTGGCAACGGCCAGCTGTTGCGCCGTGGTCGTGGCGATCCTGACGCTGGTGCTGGCAAAGGAGGCGCCCGATGTGTCGCTTCCGGCCGTGATGTCCGAGCCGGGCGGCCTCAAGCGCCTGCTCGATCCGATCAATCCTTGGGCGACACCATGAGGCCGATACCGTGATCGAAGATGAG
>JAIXSF010000007.1 GCA_027484835.1 Rhizobiaceae bacterium
CTGCACAAGTGTCCCTGCACCTGCCTCGTTCCGCGCCTGCAATGCCATCCGTCTTCCCCGCCCGTGATCGATGAGACCGCAACGCCGCTGCAAAGGCGCGGCGTTCGCAATCAAGGTTTACGATATTGACCGACCCAGGGCAACCTGTATGATAAGTTGGCAATCATATCAGGGAGGATCATGGGGTGAAGAGGCTTTTGCTGACGGGAGCTGCCGGGGGATTGGGCAGTGCAATGCGCGGTCGCCTGAAGGGGATCGCAGATATCGTCAGGGTCTCGGATATCGTCGACCTCGGAGCGATTGCCGATCATGAGGAGGCGGTCGTCTGTGACCTCGGCGATCGCGCAGCGGTCGACAAGCTCGTCGAAGGCTGCGATGCCATCATCCATCTCGGTGGAATTTCGGTGGAGGACAAGTTCTCCAAGATCATGAACGCCAACTTGCTCGGTCTCTACAACCTCTACGAGGCTGCCCGCGCAAGCGGCATGCCGCGCATTCTCTTCGCCAGCTCCAACCACACCATTGGCTTTTACCGTCAGGACGAGTATCTCGACCATGGTGTGCCTCTAAAGCCCGACGGCCTGTATGGCGTTTCCAAATGCTTCGGCGAGGCTCTGGCCCGCATGTATTTCGAAAAATTCGGCCAGGAAACGGCGCTTGTGCGCATCGGCAGCTGCATGGAGAAGCCGAAGAACCACCGCATGCTCTCCACCTGGATGAGCTACGACGACTTTCTGTCGATGATCGGATGCATCTTCCGCGCCCCGCGTCTCGGCTGCCCGGTTATCTGGGGTTGCTCGAACAACGACACGCGTTGGTGGGACAATTCTCATGTGTCCTATTTGGGCTGGCATCCCAAGGACAATGCCGAGCGGTTTCGCGCCGAGATCGATGCAACGGTCGTAAAGCCCCGGCCGGACGATCTGATCGCCATCTACCAGGGCGGTCCCTTCGTCAAGGACCCGATCTTCGCCGAAGACTGATTCGCGGAGGTAAAACGGTCTGCCGGGCCCCGTTCAGGGCCCGGTTTTGCGTTGTCTTGGTGCCATTCCGCCCAAAGCCTTGTGTAAGGTGATGGAAACGGAGCGATATCGCGATGAAGCAGCCAGGAAATGGCCTGTTATCCACGCTTTTCGCGGTCGGGAAAATTTAAGTAAATTACCGGAATTACAAGAGTTTCTGCCTCTGGCGCGCATCAGTTTCAATAATGGTCGCTCAAGGCATAACCGGTTATGATTTCAGGGTTAAGAAATCGTTGCGCACACCCCTTGGCCACGATTTAACTGCGGCCAACTTGTTAAGGGGTAAGTTACCATGTCCATTGAAGATCCGCGCCTGTCCAGCATCGACAATCTGTCCGCAGCTGACGATTTCGATATGGCGGTCGAGCAGCATCTTGGCCTCTCCGGCGACACTGTCAACGGCATCGAGGTTGCTCAAGCGGAAGCACCGGACGCTGGTCGCACAGATCGCCTTCCAGCCCAGACCCCGCCCGGCCAGACGGCGTCAGCCACGATCCCTGCGGAAGTCACGCCGAACCCTCAGAACGTCGTGACGCTGCCGGCCGGTATCGACGTCGACAATCTTGAATTCCAGGTCGATGGCGAAAACCTGGTTCTCGTCCTCGCAGACGGCACCGAAATTGTGGTTGTCGGCGGCGCCGCCAACATCCCGACCTTCGTGATCGGCGATATTGAACTGCCCCAGGTCGCGCTCTTTGCCGCCCTCGAGGGCTCGAACATCAACGTCGCGGCGGGTCCGGATGGTTCCTTTTCCGCCCAGAGCGGTACGCCAAGCAACAGCCGCGATTTCGATGATCAGTCGATCGGCGACGGTTTTGAAGAGTTCCAGCTCGCAAGCCTGCTGGATGGAACCGATCAGGGTGATGGTGCTGCCGACGGCGCGCTGGAGCGGGTAGCCGGTGGCCCTGTCGCCGGGGATCTGGGTTCGTTCGGTTACGACGAGGCTGTCATTGCCACCGAGAGTGCGGCCGATAATGTCTTCCGGGGCGAATTGACGTTTATCCAGGGCCCAGCCTTTGGCACCATTACCGGTATCAATCTGATCGGGCTTGGCGGCCTGCAGCTTGCAGGGAATGTTGCGGAGCCAGGTAACGACGCAACGGCCTATGCGCTGACCTCTGGTGGTCAGCCCGTGACCATCGTCACCAATACGGCCGACGCCAGAGATACGGATGTCAGCTTTGTTGCTGTTGAGGGTTTTGGCCCGGATCGCGACGGAGACGGCGCGCCGGATGTTGTTTTCCGTCTGACCGTCACCGACCGCGTCCTCGGGCTTTTTGAGTTCCAGCTCTTTGCGCCCTTGGATCACGCCGATCTGAATGAGGCAGATGCAGCTGATCTGCTGCGTCTTGCCTTCAATTTCGTGGTCACAGATTTCAATGGCCAGCAGGCTACAGGATTCTTCGACATCGACATTCAGGATGATGCTGCGACGATCTCCGTTCCGGGCACGGTCGTTGATGGCGAGTTCGAGCCGACCGTCGGTGTCGTCGAAGAAGAGCATTCCGATGTTGACGGCAACGGCAATGAGGATGACCAGGGCGAAGGAGATCTGGACGGTCTTCGTGGCGAGACTGCCGGCGGTGAAGTCGTCGCTCAGAAGATTGCAATCGACTACAATCGCACGACACATTTCGCGACGGGAAATCTCGGCATTTCCTGGGGTGCGGACAATCTCGACCTGAGTGACGAAGCAGACAAGGGGACTGTTGCGTCTCTGGGCAACAGGTCGGTTTCGTTCGTCATCCCGGAGGCGGACGACGTTGAGGGCGAGGGCAGCGATCTGGTGGTCGTGGCAAAGTCTGCGGGCACTTCGCTGACCTCGAACGGCATCGCCATCGTCTATGAGTACAGCGCGGATGGAAAGACGCTCACAGCCTATCGCGCCATCGATACGCTGAAAGGCCGGATCTATTTTGACGATGCGGGCAAGCAATACTTCGGCGAACCGGATGAAGGCGCGCGTGTTTTCGAGGTTGTCCTCGATGACAATGGTTCAGGCTCCTATACCTTCACCCTGTTTGGCACCATCGATCACAACGGCGCTGGCGAAGACGCTCTCAAGCTTGACTTCCAGTTTACCGCGACGGACTCGGATGGTGACACTTCGGCACCGGCGACCTTCAGCGTGAAGGTGATCGACGACGTCGCGACGATCGGCACGCCCTTCGCTGGCGGTACAGTGGAGGAAGAGCAGCGCCAAGTTGCCGGCGAAGGCAATGAAGGCACGGCGGGTGTCGGTGATAATGACAGTTGGTCCGGGCCGTTCTGGAATCCGCGGTTCAATGACCAGACCACCCATGTGACCGGCGGTACGCTGGCGATATCCTGGGGCTCGGATGATGCCAACGGCGAAAACGGTCAGCCCGGCAATCGCTCGGTACAGTTCGGCCCGGCAGCCATCGCGACTTTGGAAGGCTTGAACCTCACCTCTGACGGCGATGTGATCAAGTATGTAATCGTCACGGCAAACGGCCAGGAGACGCTGCTCGCCTACACCGGCGATGTGCCGAAATTCGTTCCGGAGACGGAAAGCGATGCCGTGTCTGCCGGTATCGTCTTCCAGGTCACCCTTTCCGATCTCGACGCTGGTTCCTATGCTTTCAAGCTGTTCGACACGCTGGATCACAAGGCATCCGTCCAGGGCGAAGACAGCCAGACCCTGAGCTTCCAGTTCACCGCGACCGACAGTGACGGCGACGTCACTGCGCCCGCCACATTCTCCGTCAAGGTGATCGACGATGTGCCTGTCGCGCAGGGCGCTGACGCACGCTACGTCGAAGAAGAAGCCCTCGCCAACGGCAACGAGGACGCAAGCCCGTTCGGCGTCGAATTGGCCGGGGTGAACGCCAACAACGGCTTCATCACCAATACAATCGGTACGTCGCTCAATATTTCCTGGGGCGGCGATGACGGCAACAGTGCCGTGAACGGCGGCTTCAGCGGGGTGCAGGTTGCCGGCGATCGCTCGGTCGTGTTTGAAGGTAAGGTGTCGGACTACCTGACTGTCTTCAGCGGCAACAAGATCGTCGACCTGACCACGCTGACATCCGAAGGTGTTGCACTCGCCTATACACTGTCTGCAAACGGTACGGTCTTGACCGCGAAAGCGGGCGAAAACGGTTCGACGGTCTTTACCGTCACGCTGTCCGACACGAACAAGGGTAGCTACAACTTCACCCTGAGCGGCGTCCTCGACCATCCGCTCAAGGGTGACAGCGCTTCGGACGAAGACGTCCTCTCGTTCAAATTCACCTTCACGGCACGCGATGGTGATGGCGACGCGGTCAAGAATGACTTCGTGGTCAATGTCATCGACGACTCGCCGGTGATCGGACGCGCGGATCGCGTCACCGTCGAGGACGAGGCGGTCAACAACGGCAACAACGAGCCGGACACGCTTGGGAAGTCTGCGACCGGATCCCTCGCCATCTCCTGGGGTGCCGATAACGGCAACGACAACAATGGTCAGCCTGGTGACCGCTCTGTTGCGTTTACGAACGCCCGGGTCGAGGTCTCCGGCGATTACGGCCGCGATCTGACGTCGCTTGGTCAGCGTGTTTACACCGCTGTGGTGGACGGCGTTCTTGTCGCCTATACCGGCGCCCAGAATGCTGCACCAAAGAGCTTCGATGCCGACGCTCTGCCGGGCAATGTCGTCTTCTTTGTCACCCTCTCGGATTCCTCGAATACCGGCTCCTACACCTTTAATCTTGTTAAGCCGCTCGATCACGCCGAAGGCCGCGGCGAAAACGATCTCTCGCTGACCTTCAACTTCACCGCCACGGATTCCGACGGCGATATCGCGCGGGACACCTTCACCGTGAATGTTCGCGACGACGTCGCAATCATCACGCCGCCGGCGACCGTCGGCGTGGTTGAGGAAGAGCAGGAAGCTGTTCTCGGGGTCGGCAACGATGACACGACCGCAAACGGCGAGACCCCTGCGGACAATACCGACGCAGACACCGACGCAGACATCAACACTACCACCAACATTGCAACCGGCAGCCTGGGCATCTCCTGGGGTTCGGACAATGCCAACGATGGCAACGGCCAGCCCGGCGATCGTTCGGTTCGCTTCGTCAATGTTCCCGGTTTCGGCGCGACGGGCCACACCTCCAACGGCGCCATGGTCAACTATACGGTGATCTCGGTCGCCGGCGGGCAGGTGCTGATCGCCTATACGGGCGAGGTTCGCCCCAGCGCGATTCCGCAGACCGCCGAGCAGGCTTTCGCCTCCAAGGTCGTCTTTACGGTCGCAATTTCCGATACGGACAACGGCAGTTACACGCTGAAACTCTTTGACAGCCTTGATCACAAGGGTTCTCTCCAGGGCGAAGATACGCTGACGCTGAGCTTCCAGTACACCGCCACGGATTCCGATGGTGACGTGACGCAGCCGGCAACCTTCTCGGTCAAGGTCATCGACGACTTGCCCGTCGCAGGCACCGTTGCGGCTCTTTATGTCGAGGAAGAAGCCTTCGCGCGTGGCAACAAGGACACCGCCGGAGCTATCGAGACCACGGCTGCGAACGCCAATGGTGGCGCAGTGACCGACCGCGTGACGAGCGCCTCGCTGAATATCGGCTGGGGTGGCGATGATGGCAACCGGTCCGTCGATGGCGGCTTTAACGGCGCACAGAGTGCTGGCGATCGCTCGGTGATCTTTGCCGGTCAGGTGGCCGAGTATCTGAAGGTCTACAACGGCAACACCGAAGTCCCGCTGTCATCCTTGACCTCCGCAGGTCAGGCTCTCTTCTATACCGTATCCAACAACGGCACTGTGCTGACGGCACGCGCCGGCAATGCCGAAGGCGCGCCGGTCTTCGTCGTCAAGTTGTCCGACCAGGGCAATGGTTCGTACAGTTTCGAACTGAAGGGTGTGCTCGATCATCTCGTCAAGGCGTCCGGTGCTGAAAACGAAGACGTCTTGAGCCTGAACTTCACGGCGACCGTCCGCGACGGTGACGGTGACAAGCTCACAACGACATTTGCCGTCGGTGTTATCGACGATTCCCCGGTTATTGTCTCGCCCTATACCGGCACTGTGGAAGATGAAGCTGTCAACGGTGGCAACGATGAAGCCGATTCTCTGACCAAGACTGTCACCAACGGCTCGCTCGGCATTTCCTGGGGCTCCGACGACGCGAACAATGGCTCGGGTGCCAATGGCGATCGCGCCGTTTATTTCACCGATGCCAAAGTCCAGGTTACCGGCGGCTATGGCAGCAGCCTGACCTCGCTTGGCCAGAGTGTACAGACCGCGCTGATCAATGGTGTCCTGGTTGGTTACACCGGTGCTGCCCCCGCGAGTTTCAACGTCAACCCCTTGCCCGGCAATGTCGTCTTCTATGCGACGGTCTCGGATGGCGAGGCGAATGGTTCCTACAACTTCACCCTCGTAAAGCCGCTCGACCACGCTGAAGCCAAGGACGAGAACGAACTGTCGCTCACCTTCAACTTCACGGCCCGCGATTCCGACGGCGACACGGCGTCGTCGACCTTCCAGGTCAAGGTCGTCGATGATGTCCTCACCATCGGAACGCCGGCCGCAGGTACGGTCGAAGAAGAACAGCGCCAGGTCGAAGGCTCCGGCAACGACGACAACCAGGGCACCGACGATCGTGACACGGCCCAGAACCTCGATGTCACGACCCACCAGACCGGTGGTTCGCTGGACATCAATTGGGGCTCCGACAACGCAACCGATGCAAACGGTCAGCCAGGCGATCGTTCGGTGGTCTTCACCAGCGCAAACGTGCAGGTCGCCAACGCTTACGGCAATGGAATCACGTCGCTCGGCGATGCCGTCAAGACTGCAGTCCTGTCGAATGGCACCCTGATCGGCTATGTCGGTAACCCTGCTCCCACATCGATCAACAGCGACAAGGTCGTCTTCTATGCCTCCGTATCGGACGGCGACCCGAAGGGCAGCTACAGCTTCACGCTTGTGAAGCCGCTCGACCATGCCGCGGGCAATAACGAAAATCAGCTTACCCTGACCTTCGGCTTCACCGCCAAGGATTCAGATGGCGACGCCGCCGAGGGTTCGTTCTCCGTCAAGGTTATCGACGACGTACCGACAGCGCCGACCAGCGTCACGGCGTCCTACCGTCTCGATGACGAAGGTCAGGGCGCCATCGCGTCCGGGAATTTCGGCGGTGAAAACGATCCCTCGCCGTCGCGTGCCTATATCTCTGGAGATGCAGGTACCCTGTTCAGCGCCGGCGCGGACGGAGTATCGAGCATCACCATTTCCGGCCCGACATTCCAGGTCGTCTACGAAAACCGTTCTGGCTTTGCCCAGACGGAAGACGTGACCTGGAGCAGCGGCCGCCTTGGTTCCAATGGCTCGGTCACCTTCACTGCAACCAGCGCCAACTACC
The DNA here is from genome assembly GCA_027484835.1 of Rhizobiaceae bacterium. Classification (GTDB taxonomy): domain Bacteria; phylum Pseudomonadota; class Alphaproteobacteria; order Rhizobiales; family Rhizobiaceae; genus Allorhizobium. The sequence continues at coordinate 7,412 of JAIXSF010000007.1, forward strand.
GTGATGGCGCAGCAGTCCTGGTGATCCGCCCGGATGGCTCCTACAGCTTTGAGCTCAAGGCGCCGGTGGCGCACTCGTTGGCAGGTGAAGACGACAAGCAGCTCTCGTTCGGCTACACGGTCACGGATCGCGACGGCGACGCAAAGAGCGGTACGCTGAACATTACCGTCAACGACGACACACCGTGGGCGCCGCAGACGGTCAACGCTGACTGGGTCCTCGACGACGAAGCCCATTCCGGCATTTCCGGCCCCAACTATGGCGGCTCGAATGATGTCGCGCCCTCCGTCGATGACGTTTGGGGCGGACGCGGTACCTTGTTCTCCAGCGGTTCGGATGGCGTAAAGTCGATCACGATCGCCAACACTTCGTTCGACGTTCTTTATGAAGATGCGCAGGGCTTCTCGAAGGTAGCCACCGTCACCTGGGGTGCCGGTGTTGTCGGATCCGATGGCACGGTCACCTTCAAGGCTGTCAACAGCACTTACTATCCGAATGGCGCGGCAACCTTGGTCATCGGCACCAACGGCGCATACGTCTTCGATCTCAACGCGCCGCTTGCTCATGGCACTGCAGGCACTCGCGAAGAAGATGCGACGGTCGCCATTCGCTACACCGTTACTGACGGCGACGGCGATGTCGCTTCGGGCACGCTCAACATCGCTGTCAACGATGACACGCCCGTGCAGGACGGTGCCGCCACAAGTGCAACGCTTAACGAAGACGACCTGAGGACGGCGCCGGATTTCGGCAATGACAGCTCCAAAGAACCGCTGACCACCACCGGCGATCTCAACGTTTCCTTCGGTTCTGACGGCGTGAAATCCTTCGCGCTCACTGCGACGAACGCCAAGTGGGATGCCGACACCCGGACGCTGACGGACAACGGCGGCGTATGGAAGATTACCGTTGCCGCTAACGGCACCTATACCTTCACGCTCCTCGACAACTCGCTCGCCCATTCGAGCCAGGGCGAAGACACGCTTCGCATCGGCGTCGGCTACACGGTCACCGATGGTGATGGAGACCAGATTTCCGGCAGCTTTGCAGTCAACATCATCGATGACGTTCCGGTCGCGACCACCGCTGTTCTGACCGGCACGGCCGACGAGCTGTTGGTTGCTGACGGCAACGCGGCAACGCCCGCCGTATCCGGCTCGCTGGCCTCGCTCGTCTCCTTCGGGGCGGACGGAGCACATGCGAGCAACGCTTATTTCGTTGAAACCCAGAATCTGTCGAGTTCGCTGACCTCGCTCACATCGAATGGCGTTGCCCTCACATACTCTGTATTGGGCAACACGCTGACGGCACGCGCCGGGGAAGTGCCGGTCTTCACCTTTGCGGTGAATGCCATCACGGGTCAGTATACCTTCACGCAGGTCGGTCCGATCGATCACCTTCAGAAGGTGGTGATCGATGGCCAGGGCTATCCTGTGTCGGTCCTCTCGGCTGCCAACGCGCAGCTCAAGGTGCCGGATGTGGGCGGTGACGACTTCGAAGTTGTCGGTCGCATGCCGAACGGCGATGTCATCATCCGGGTCAGCAACGATGGCAACAATGCCGTCAGCTGGACGCTCGACAACAACTCGGTTACTGGGGACAATCTCGTCGTTAATCTGGCTCCGCGCCAGACGGCCTACGTCAATGTCGGCAACATCGGCAACAATTCCGCCATACGCTTTGACCTCGATGGTGACAACGCGCCGAACGGTGAAGTCGTTGTCAACAACGGAACGCCCCGCATCGAGACCGTCGACGGCCGGACCTCTCTCACCCTCGACCTGTCTTCTGCAGTCACCGTGCGTGACGGCGATGGCGACACACTCGCCCTCTCCAACCAGCTCAAGATCACCGTCACGGATTCCACGCCATCGATCGCATCGAACATCAACGGTGAGGTATTTGAAGACGGCGCAAAGTTGATCTCAGGCCGTACTCTGGTGAACTGGAACGCTGACAACGGCCCTGCAAAGACCCTCTTGCTCGCCAGCAACGTGACGATTGTCGATGCGGCAGGCCGCACGCAGTCGACGCTGACGTCCAACGGTCAGGCTGTTGCGTTCACGATGGTCGGCGCCGCGCTGGTGGCGCACTTGGCAAGCGAGTCTGCGAGCAATGCTGCAGCACAGGTCTTCAAACTTGAACTCGATGTGACAACGGGCAGCTATACCTTCACGCTGCTGAAGCCGCTCGACCATACAGCCCCGAATGGAAACAACCATTTTCTGCAGCTCGGCTTCACCGCCACGGCGACCGATGCAGATGGTGACGTTCTCTCGGTGCCCTTCACCGTCAAGGTGGATGCGGCCGGCACGATCAACGGCGACACTGTTTCCTACGGTTCGCTGTCGACGGGTGTGTTTGCCAACCTCAACGACACCGCAGAAACCATCGCACAACAGCAGGTCGCTGGGCGTAGCGCGACCGACCGGACCAATAACAACGTCATCGGTCGTGACGCGCTGGGTGCAGCGATCGTCAACGTCGAAGGTGGCAGCGGAGATGACGTTCTCGTCGGCAACAATGGTGCCAATATCCTGACGGGCGCCAATGGCAAGGACGTACTCGTTGGCCGCGATGGCAACGATACGCTGAACGGCGGTGCTGGTGACGACATCCTTCAGGGAGACGGCGGCAACGACATCCTGCGCGGCGGTGACAACAACGACATCCTGGATGGCGGCACAGGCAGCGACACGCTGGAAGGCGGCGCTGGCAACGACACGCTGATCGTGTCTGCTGACATCGACGACGCGGCGTCCTTCGGACCGCGCACCTTCACGCTCGGCAATGGCGACACCCGTTCCGTTTCACTCGCGGGACGTTCCGGCGAAGGCGATACCCTTGACGGTGGCGCAGGTGTCGACACCGTAACCTTTACCCCGGCCAGCCCGAACAAGGGCTTTGTCTTTGATCGCGCAAACGCGTCTCTGGGGCTTTCGGGCATCGAGAAGTTCATCGGTACGGATGGTGATGACATCATCCTGCTGCCGAAGACCTACACGACATCAGATGCAGCCGTGATCGAGATCGATGGCGGCAAGGGCAATGACGTCCTGCAGGGTTCTGACGCACAGGCCGACAAGATCACCGGTGGTATTGGCGACGACTGGATCTCCGGTCTTGGCGGGAACGACACACTCGAAGGCGGTGAAGGCGCAGACCAGATCTGGGGTGGCGCTGGCAATGACACCGTCGCTGGCGGAGAAGGCAACGACACGATCTACGGCAATGCCGGATCCGACCAGCTGTCGGGCGGCGCGGGCGACGACACCTTCCATCTCGACGCAGACGTTAACGGTTCCAATAACCGCACCGTGAAGCTCGGCGACGGGTCTACCCGTTCGATCTCCATTGCCGGCCTTGCCGGTACGGATGATATCGTCACCGGCGGCTCGGGATACGACCGCATCATTCTCGATCGCAGTGGCAGCGATGGCTATGTCCATGACACCTACTCCGCACCGAGCTACATGAGCGGTGTTGAGGCAATCGACGGCACGGCTGGAGGTGACGTCATTGTTGTTGCAGAAAACTACATGAGCGATGCCGCCGGCGGCGGCATCACCATCAC
>JAIXSF010000136.1 GCA_027484835.1 Rhizobiaceae bacterium
ACGGCGCGAACCTCCTCACGCGTCGCCCCGACGCAGGTCAGATGAGATGCTGTCGCCAGCGGCGTATCCTGGATGAGCCGCTTGACGGTCGAAAGCGTCGGCTCCCGCGTCGTGCCGCCGGCACCATAGGTCACGGAGACGAAATCGGGCTGGTAGGGCTGCAGCGCCTCGACCGTTTGCCACAGCTGGTCTTCCATGTCGGGAGACTTCGGCGGGAAGAATTCGAATGAGATCTTGAGATCGGAGGTCTTGGCGATCGGCCGTTCGGTCTTCGTCATTATCGGCTCCCGGTCAATGCGAGGGATGGGCTTTGGCTCACTTCGGCGGCGGCAGCGCCACGTCGGGCAAGCCAGATGGTGACGGTCAATCCCCGCCCTGCCGCGGTCTCCGGAGGCAGGTCGATCACGTCCTCGACCTTGAGGCCCTGCTTGGCCAGCCATTCGGCCATGACGGGGTGCGAGAATCCGAGGCGGACATGCGCATGTTCGTCTCGGAGATATTCATGCGCATGCGGAGCAAGATCGATGATCGCAAGCCGCCCACCGGGCTTCAGCATGCGTGCGGCTTCGGCAAGCGCCAGTTCCGGCTCTTCCAGGAAGTGCAGGACCTGGTGGATCGTGACGAGATCGAAGTCGTGTGCGTCGAGCGGCAGATTGAGGATGTCGCCATGACGCACGCTCGCCGACAGAACGCCTTCCTTGTCGAGATTGGACCGGGCGACGGCCAGCATGTCTCGGCTGGCATCAATGCCGATCGCGCGACGGTAACGCGGCGCCAGCAATTGCAGGATACGGCCGGTACCGGTGCCAAGGTCGAGCATCGACTCCACGGCTTCGGTGCCGACGATCGCGAGAAGGGCTGCCTCGACATCGGCATCATTGACGTGCAGGCGGCGCAGTTCGTCCCATTCGGAGGCGTTGCGGCTGAAATAGGCCTGCGCCTTCTCGGCCCTGGCCCGCTTCACACCCGCCAGGCGATCACGGTCGCGCAGCAGCACCGGATCACTGTCTTCCGCAGCCCCCAGCAGGACGCGAATGAGCTCCGAGCCTGCGCCTTCCTGCTTCAGCCGGAAGTAGGCCCAGGCACCTTCCTGATAGCGGTCGATCAGATCTGCCTCGGCAAGAAGCTTCAGGTGGCGCGAAATACGTGGCTGCGACTGACCAAGAATTTCGGTAAGATCGGTGACGGTCAAATCGCCCGATGCGAGAAGCGTCAGCAGACGCAGCCGGGTTGGCTCGCCCGCTGCCTTCAACAAATCCACAAGTGTATCGACGCCCAATTTCATTCGCATCACCGCAATAACGACATAAAGATATCTTTATGTCTGATCGCAAATGGATGCAAGCTGAAACTTCTTCTTGGACGAGATGGACCGGTAAAACAAAGACGGCTGCCTCGCAGCAGCCGTCTGACGTCACAGGATATGGAAGGCGACCGACTTGCTGCGGTCAGAATTCTTCCCAGCTCTCACGGGCAAGCGCGGTGTTTCCGGAAACAGCCGGCCGCGCGGACACGCGTACCTGGGTGGGTGCAGGCGCCCGCTTGTCACTCGCAACAGAACCCGCTCTCGAAGCCGCGCTTGCCTGAGCCCCCTCTCCGGTCCTGAACCGGCTGAGGAGCTCAGCAAGGCCTGCCGCTTCCTGCGCAAGACCCGCGGACGCCGCGTTCATCTCCTCGACCATGGCGGCATTCTTCTGCGTCGCCTGATCCATGTGGTTGACCGCCTGGTTGACCTCACCAAGACCCACGGACTGTTCTTGAGCGGCTGATGCAATCGCGTCCATGTGCTCGTTGATCGCCTGGACGAGACCTGCAATTACCGTCAGGCCATCGCCGGTCTCGTTCACAAGCTTCACCCCTTCGCTGACAGCGACCTCGGAATTCCCGATCAGCGCCTTGATTTCCTTCGCCGCGTTAGCCGAGCGCTGTGCAAGTTCCCGCACCTCCTGGGCAACGACGGCAAAGCCCTTGCCGGCTTCGCCCGCACGCGCGGCCTCGACGCCCGCATTGAGCGCGAGAAGGTTCGTCTGAAAGGCGATCTCGTCGATCACGGAGATGATCTGGCTGATCTGCTTGGAGGCATGCTCGATGCGCTCCATGGCGGTGACGGCATTGCCGACCACGACGCCGGATTCCTCCGCACGGCTGCGGGTATTGCGCACGATGTCACGGGCCTCGCCGGTCCGCCGCGAGGTTGCCGTGACGTTCGAAGTGATCTCTTCGAGCGCTGCGGCGGTTTCTTCAAGCGAAGCCGCCTGCTGCTCGGTCCGCTTGGCGAGATCATCGGAGGCGTGCGAGATTTCGCCGGAGCCGCCGCTGACGGCATGGGCGGAACGACCAACGGAGACGAGCACGCCGCGCAACTGCTGGACAGAAGTATTGAAGTCGTGGCGCAGTGCCTCAAATTGCGGGGCGAATTGTTCGTCGATCTCACACAGCATGTCACCGGACGCGAGACGTTTCAGCCCGGCCGCGAGCGTCCCGGTTGCCTTGGTGAGACGTGCTTCGGCATCCGCTTCCGCCCGCGCCTGCATCTCCGCCCGCTCCCGTTCGGCGCGGACACGGTTCTCTTCCGCTTCGGTCTCGAGCTGGGCGTTGCGGATCGCGGCATCCCGGAACACTTCGACCGAGCGCGCCATCACACCGATTTCGTCGGCACGCCCGGTAAACGGGATCGCGCTCGCACGATCTCCATCCGCCAGGGTCTGCATTCGACCGGCAATTCCGCGAATCATCTGCGACACAGTGCGAACGACGAAGAAGAAGAGACCGAGCACGACCAGCGTCACACCGGCCGAGATCGCCGTCCCCCGAAGAAAGTCGGCATGGAGGCTGTTGAGCTTCTCCTGGGCACCATTGGTCAGAAAGGCATCGGTCTGGGCAATTAGCTTTGCCATCATCCCGGCCTGTGCCCCTGTCAATTGCGCCCAGGTCTCGCCAGAGGCTGCGTCCGCACCTGCGGGCGCATTCTCCCAGATCTTCTCGCGCGAGGATGCCAGGAACTGCCCCTCTGGACCGCTGTGGAAATCATCGAAAGGCTTGACGATATCGCCGGGCAGGAACTCCCGCAGTAGGGGCGTGAACCGGTCACGCAGCGAGCGCGCATGCAGGAAAAAGGAATACTGCTTCTGGGCCAGTGGTTCGCCGGAGAAATATTGCTCACCCAGGCGGATCTCGATGAGACCGGAATCATTGACCTGCATGAGCGCGTAATAGCCCTCGATGAGCCTTGCGAGCTGCAGATCCTGGATCGTCCCGCCCGAACGGCGCACCAGTTCCAGCCCGGCGGCCGACGCGGGCTGCAGCACGAAGAGCGCCGCATCCGAGGTAGCCTCGCCAACGTCGACGGCCTTGCGATACTCGGCCAGCCCCTCTTCCTTGCTGAGGATCAGGGCAAACGCCTTTTCGATGGTCTCGTCGCGGCCACCGCGCGCCTGCCAGTCCGCATAAGCGGCCTTCAAGGTCGCGAGCCCTTGATCGACGGCCTTGCGACGCTCGGCGCGATTGTCGGCTGTGGCAAAAGCCTCGGCCGGAAGAACCTGCGCGATTTGCCCGCCCGCCATGGCAAGCGTCTGAACCACCATCTGCCGGTCAAGCTCGGCATATTGCTGATAGCTGTGCCAGACAGAGGTGACACTCAGCCAAAGAAAGGCGACCAGCGGTGCGATGGCAATGAGATAGAGTTGTTTCCGAAGCGATAGCGCAGCCATATGCCCTCCCCCAAACAGCGCAGGCAGCCCATGACATTTTCGCTGCCGAATTGGGGAAATTAGTATGCATAACAAATTAAAGAACTTCTAAAATACGATATACTGAGCAATGCGCCTGGGCGGTGTCGGCCAAAGAAAAAGGCCGACTTCTTTCGAAGTCGGCCTCGTCTCGTCACAACCGGACTGGAATGCCTTAGCGGGTCAGGCGCTTGTAGGCCTGGCTTCCCGGGTTGAGCGCATCGGGGCCGAGGCGGCGAACCTTGTCCTGCTCATAGTCTTCGAAGTTGCCTTCGAACCACTCGACATGACCGTCACCTTCGAAGGCGAGGATATGCGTCGCCAGACGGTCGAGGAACATGCGATCGTGGCTGATGATGATGGCGCAGCCGGCGAATGCTTCGAGCGCGCTTTCCAATGCACCCAGCGTTTCGGTATCAAGGTCGTTGGTCGGTTCGTCGAGCAGCAGAACGTTGCCGCCGGCCTTGAGCATCTTGGCGAGATGCACGCGGTTACGCTGACCGCCGGAGAGATTGCCGACCTTCTGCTGCTGGTCGCCACCCTTGAAGTTGAAGGCGCCGCAATAGGCACGGGAGTTCATGTCGAACTTGCCGAGCTTGATGATTTCGGCACCGCCCGAGATTTCCTCCCAGACCGTCTTGTTGGGATCAAGCGAATCGCGGCTCTGGTCGACATAGCCCATATGCACGGTTTCACCGATGCGGATCGAACCGGCATCCGGCTTTTCCTGGCCGGTGATCATCTTGAACAGCGTGGACTTGCCCGCACCGTTAGGGCCGATGATGCCGACAATGCCGCCTGGCGGCAGCTTGATCGACAGGTCATTGATCAGGGTGCGGCCTTCGAAGCCCTTGGTGATGCCGTCGAGCTCGACGACCACCTGACCGAGGCGCTCGGAGACCGGTATGATGATCTGAGCATCGCCCGGACGGATGTTCTCGGCTGCATCCACCAGCTGTTCGTAGGCCTTGATACGGGCTTTCGACTTCGCCTGACGAGCCTTCGGGCTGGATGCGATCCATTCCTGTTCGCGCGACAGAGCCTTCTGGCGGCCGGCCTCTTCGCGGCTTTCCTGCTGCATGCGCTTGGCCTTCGCCTGCAGGTAAGCGGAATAGTTGCCTTCGTAGGGAATGCCACGGCCACGGTCGAGCTCGAGGATCCAGCCCGTGACGTTGTCGAGGAAGTAGCGATCGTGGGTGATCATCATCACAGCGCCAGGATAGTCGCGCAGGTGCTTTTCAAGCCAGGCGATCGTCTCGGCGTCGAGATGGTTGGTCGGTTCGTCGAGCAGCAGAAGATCCGGCTGCGAGAGCAGCAGGCGGCAAAGCGCGATACGGCGGCGTTCGCCACCCGAAAGCAGGGTGACGTCGGCATCCCGAGGCGGGCAGCGCAGGGCTTCCATCGCCATTTCAACCTGCTGCTCCAGATCCCAGAGGTTCTGGCTGTCGATGATGTCCTGGAGCTTTGCGCCTTCGTCGGCGGTCTCATCGGAATAGTTCATCATCAGTTCGTTGTAGCGGTCGAGAACGGCCTGCTTGTCGGCCACGCCTTCCATGACGTTTTCAAAAGCGGTCTTGGCCGGATCCAGATGCGGCTCCTGCTCGAGATAGCCGACGGTCGCGCCTTCGGCGAGCCAGGCTTCGCCGGTGTATTCCTTGTCCTGGCCGGCGATGATGCGCAGCACGGTCGACTTACCGGCGCCGTTCGGGCCGAGGATACCGATCTTGGCATCGGGATAGAACGAGAGATGGATGTTCTCGAGAATCTTCTTTGCGCCGTAGGACTTGCTAAGTCCCGACATGTGATAGATGAACTGGCGTGCCATGGGGTCTTGCTCCGGCGGGAA
>JAIXSF010000031.1 GCA_027484835.1 Rhizobiaceae bacterium
ATCGAAACCTCGTTCAAGGAAGAGTGCGAAACCGACCTCTTCGGCGAACAGGTCGTTCTCTGCGGCGGTCTGGTCGAGCTGATCCGCGCCGGCTTCGAAACTCTGGTCGAAGGTGGCTATGCGCCCGAGATGGCCTATTTCGAGTGCCTGCACGAAGTGAAGCTGATCGTTGACCTGATCTATGAAGGCGGCATCGCCAACATGAACTACTCGATCTCCAACACGGCCGAGTGGGGCGAATACGTCACCGGTCCGCGCATCATCACGGCTGAAACCAAGGCTGAAATGAAGCGCGTTCTGCACGACATCCAGACCGGCAAGTTCACTTCGGACTGGATGCAGGAATACCGAGCCGGTGCCGCCCGCTTCAAGGGTATCCGCCGCATGAACGACAGCCACCAGATCGAAGAAGTCGGTGCCAAGCTGCGTGGAATGATGCCGTGGATCGGCAAGAACAAGCTGGTCGACAAGGCCCGCAACTAATCCGGCTTGCCGCCCCGCGCATCACCGTGGCACGCTTGCGGCAATGCGGGGGCGGCGATAGCAGGCTTGCTTACCACGTTGGCAAATCGCCTACGTGATGCCGAAACGAAAGAAGCCGGGGAGGGCGACCTTCCCGGCTTTTCGATTCCCCCCAGTGAACCTCACAGTCTCACAGAGAGCGCAGCAGCCGTTCCTCTTCGTCGCTGTCACAGACCTTGTCGCGTCCGTTGGCCTTGGCCTGGTAGAGGCGCCGATCGGCGGCAGCAACGAGAGACAGCTCGTCTTCGTGCGGCGTTGCGCGGGCCACTCCAATGCTGACGGTGAGGCCTGTACCCTGACCGTCGTCCGTCGGCACACGCAGATGCGCCACTTGTTTTCGCAAGGTTTCGGCGAAGGCGGTCGCCTGGTACGCCTCGGGCCCCTGAAGCAGGACGGCGAATTCCTCCCCGCCGTAGCGCGCGGCGGCTGCGTCCACCCCCGCGATGTTCGTCTGAAGCAGCTCAGCCAAGTCCTGCAGGCACCGGTCCCCTGCCTGGTGGCCATGGGTGTCGTTGAAGTGCTTGAAGTGATCAACGTCGATCAGAAGAAGTGCCAGAGGCCGCCCGCTATCTCGCATCAGGGGGAGGCGGCGGCGCAGTTCCTCGTCGAAGCCGCGTCGGTTGTCGAGTCCGGTCAGCGCGTCGGTGCGCGCGTGCCGACGTAGCTGTTCATTGGCGCGGGTCAGCCGCTCATTGCTGTCCGCCAGCGCTTCGACCAGCACACGCGTCTTGCGTTCGGCCTCCACGCGCTTCTCGTCCATGGCAATCAGCCGCACCATGTAACTTGCAAGGAAGCCCACATAGGCAGCGCAGATCGGCACCATGATCCAGTTACCTTCGCGGATCGCTGCGATGTTGACGAAGGTCATCACCGTCAGGATGACCAGGAAGGTCGAGCGCGGCGCCAGATAGGCGCGGGCGGCGCTGGACTGCAGAATGCCGCAGCCGATGGCAAGGACGATGACCTGCGTATCCGGCCTGCTGCCAGTGTAGAGGATCGCAAGGGCCAGTCCCCAGGCGACGCCTGACAGCAGCGAGATGACAGCGAAACGTCGAAACCAGAGCTTCACGGGATCGGAAGGCGAGCGCCGGCGGAAAAAGTAGTCGCCCGTTGCGCGCATCGTCACCTGCAACAGGACAAGCGCCATCACCACAGCGACTTTTGCAGTTTCACCGGCTGTATAGGGCTGGATGCTCGCCGACAGGATCGCGATGGCCGCGACGACATGCGGAGTGGTGCTGAAGAGCGTTCGCAGATGGTCCCAGGGCGGGTCCGTCTCGTTGTCGGCGCCGATCATCGGCATTGCAAGCTTTCGCAGAAACAATGGGCATGTCCTTCACAGATTCACCCTTCGAACATAGGGGAATTTTTCTTAAATTTTAGCGCGAGCTCAAGCATGTGCGTCGACATGGTTACCATGGTCTGACCGTACCTGACGGCGATAGGTCAGCATTGTTGACCTATCGCGTTTTTCGTGGTCATCTGTTGCAATAACGACAAGATCTTGAGGAAACTCCGATGCTGAACTGGGACCACGTCTTCGCCACGCGTTCGTCACGCATGCGTGCCTCCGAAATTCGCGAATTGCTGAAGTTGCTCGACAAGCCAGACATCATCTCGTTCGCCGGTGGCATCCCAGATCCCAAACTGTTTCCGGAATCCGAGTTTGCGGAGGCGTATGCCGGCTTGTTTGCCGATGGTCGTGCCGCCGGTGCCCTTCAGTATTCGGTTTCAGAAGGCTATCTGCCTCTGCGCCGGTGGTTGCAGGAGGAGATGGGGCGCCTCGGGATCGCCTGCGAAGTCGACAACATCTTCATCACGTCGGGCTCCCAGCAGGCTTTGGATTACCTCGGCAAGCTGTTCATCTCCCCCGGCGATACGGCGCTGGTGACCTGGCCGACCTATCTCGGTGCGCTGCAGGCCTTCAATGCCTACGAGCCACACTATGACCAGCTCGGAACAGGCAACCGGACACCGGCGAGCTATCGCGCGACAGCCGAGGCGCAGGGAAGCGCCGTGAAGTTTGCCTATCTTTCGACCGACTTTGCCAATCCGACCGGCCAGACGGTCAGTCTGGAAGAACGTCAGCAGATATTGGCGCTCGCCGACGAGCTCGACATCCCGGTCATCGAGGACGCCGCCTACCAGCACCTGCGCTACGACGGGGAGGCGATCCCGCCGATCCTGTCTCTCGACATAGCCCGCAGCGGCGATATCGAGCCCAGCAGGACGATCTATTGCGGCAGTTTTTCCAAAACCTTGGCCCCGGGCCTGCGGGTCGGCTACGTGGTTGCTGCCAGGCCTGTCATCCGCAAGCTCGTCCTGATGAAACAGGCGGCAGATCTGCATTCCTCGACGATCAACCAGATGGTCGTCGCTGATGTCGCGAGCCAGCATTTCCCGGCGCAGATCGCCAAGATCCGGGCGGCCTACTCGAAGAGGCGCGATGCCATGCTGGCAGCGCTCAAGCGTTACATGCCCTCTGGGACGCACTGGACCCGGCCTGAGGGCGGAATGTTTGTTTGGGTGACGCTGCCGGAAGGGCTTGACGGTGCGGCGCTCCTGGCGCGCTCGGTGGAGACCGAAAAGGTGGCCTTCGTGCCGGGGCAGGCGTTCTTTGCCGATCGTTCTGGCGCAAACACGATACGGCTGTCCTACTCCTGCGCCAACGAGGCCATGATCGACGAAGGCATCCGGCGGCTCGGGCGGCTTGTCGGACATGCGCTCGACCGAGCCGCATAAGGCGGCAATTGCGGGTCGGAGCTTTTGAATTGGCCGGTGGTTGCGGCGACGGAGAGGGCGTGATTGATTGCACCCGATCCGCCGCTCTGCAAACCGCTATCTGATCAGGTGCTCATGTCCATTCGCATCGCGACCTTCAACATCGAGAACCTGATCGCCCGTTTCGATTTCACCGGCTTTCGCAACCAACTCAAATCCGACCGTGTGCTGAAGCTCTTCGAGATCAAGACGGAGGCCGATTACCAGCGGCTGGAGGCGGCGCGCATCGTTTCCGCCACCGACGACACGCGCCAGCTCTCGGCACTTGCCATCGCCGATACGGACGCCGACATCCTCTGCCTCCAGGAGGTCGACAACATGGAGGCCCTCAAGGCCTTCGAATACGGCTACCTCTTTCGCATGATCGGTACGGGCTACCGCCAAAAGTATCTGGTGGAAGGCAATGACAGTCGCGGGATAGACGTAGCCGTGCTGATGCGGGAGAAAACCCGTGACGGCCAGCCGATCGAATTGCGTGACGTGACCAGCCATGCGGCACTGACCTATCACGATCTCGGGCTCTACCATCCGGGGCTTGGACCCAACATTCGTCCGGAGGACAGGATCTTCAAGCGCGACTGCCTGGAACTCGATCTGCGCATCGGCGGAAGGCCGCTGACCGTCTATGTCGTGCACTTCAAGTCGATGACCAACGGGCGGGACGGGCTGGACGGCCGCACCTCGACGATGCCGATCCGCGACGCGGAGGCGAAGGCAGTGCGCCACATCATCGAGAACCGTTTCGGGCGCGACCATGCCGCCGACCGCAACTTCGTGATCTGCGGCGACATGAACGATTACCAGGAGCGGATCGACGTGATCGGCGATCGGCGGGCAGGCTTTGAATTCTCGCCGCGTGCAGATCTCCCGAGCGCCCTCGACGTCTTCTCCCATGACGGTTTTGCTGAAAACTCCATGTTGCGCCGGGATCCACTCGAGCGATGGACGCTCTATCATGCACGCGGCCCCGAAGAGCAGCATCTTTGCCAGCTCGACTATATCTGGCTTTCGAAAGGGCTGTCGAAGGCCAATCCGCAGGCGGTGCCAGAAGTGATCCGAAACGGTCAGCCGTTTCGAACGCCATTCCCGCCGGGCCAGGAGGTCGAGCGCTATCCACGCACCGGCTGGGATCGGCCCAAGGCCTCCGACCATTGCCCCGTGGCGATCACGTTGCATTTGCCATGACTGGAACCATTGCCGACGACGTCGGTCTCCCGGCCGATGGCAGCCTCCACGCAGTGCGATCGCTCGATCTTCGCGTGTCGAGCGATCCACATCCGCTTGATCTCGCCAAAGCTGAGGACGTGGCGCAGAACTGGCGCCGGGAGTTTGCGGCCAACCCCGCGCTGTTCGACGGCAAGATGATCCTGCAACGCCAGATCCGCTATCGGGACGGGCATCTGGCGGCCGAGGGGCACGTCACCTCTTTCTCCACCTTCCTGTGGTGGCGACGGCAGCCAGACCTCGCCGGCGCCTGCCATCTGTTCGGCTATCCTGTGCTCGTGTCTGGGGATGGAGCCCTCATCGCGGTCGAGATGGCGCCGCATACGGCCAATCCCGGCCAGGTCTATTTCGCCGCCGGTTCGCTTGATCTTGCGGATGTCGTCGACGGGCGCTGCGACATCGAAGGCAATATGCGGCGCGAGGTGCAGGAGGAGACCGGCCTTCTCCTTGATTCCGCGCGCGCCGATCCTGTGCTTCATGCCAGCTATCGATCGCGACGCCTGACGCTCGTTCGTCTCTTCACTTTCGACGAGACAGCCGAGGCGTTGGTGGAGCGCATCCACGCCTTTGTCCGCGATTGCCCGGAGCCGGAGATCTCACGGGCTGTCATCATTTGCAACGGTGATCCGTCGGCCGAGCGCTATGGGGCTGCCATGCTGCCGATTCTTGCCTGGTATTTCGGAGACCGATCCTGATCGGGCTCGCGCTTGCCTTGCCGGTTCGCCTCGGGCAGTGTGGCCGCCGAGCGTGACCTTCAACGGAGACAGGCCGTGGCGAGACAGTATGCCATCTACGACGTGTTTACAGACCGGAAACTGGCGGGAAATCCGCTTGCGGTCATTTTCGATGGAGCCGGCCTGTCCGACACCATGATGCAGACGATCGCCGGCGAAATGAACCTGTCCGAGACGGTCTTCGTCCAGCCGGCGGATCACGCATCGCATACGGCGCGCATCCGCATCTTCACTCCGGGACGCGAGTTGCCCTTTGCCGGTCATCCGACCGTGGGTACCGCGATAGCGCTTGCAGAGCGGGCCTATAGTGGCGAGGACGCCAGCATGGACGTGGTATCCGTGCTCGAAGAAACTGTCGGGCCGGTGCGCTGTGCGGTCAGGGTGCGGCCGGGGGAGGCGAGCTTCGCCGAGTTCGACTTGCCGCGCCTTTCGAGCCACCATGAGCACCAGCTGGACCGCCAGGGGCTTGCCGACGCGTTGTCGGTCAAGGCGAGCGCCATTGGATTTGAGAACCACCAGCCAATGGTCTGGAGTGCGGGCGTGCCCTTCCTGCTGGTGCCGCTGCACGATGTGGCGACGGTCGAAAGCCTCGAATTCGAGCCGTCCCTGTGGGAGCGGGTGGCGCCGATGAGCGAGGGACGGCTCACCTCCGCCTATGTCTATTGTCGTGGCGGTGTGCACCACGCCGCAAAGTTCCATGCCCGCATGTTCTCGCCCGACCTGGGTATTCATGAGGATCCGGCGACCGGCTCTGCGGTGGCGGCACTTTCCGGCGCCATCCACCATTTCGACGCCTTGCCGGACGGGCATCACCCCTTGATGGTGGAGCAGGGTGTGGAGATGGGACGACCCTCCTACATTCACCTGCATATCGACGTGAAGGATGGTGCAGTCTCACGCGCCCGGATCGGCGGACAGGCCATAAGGCTTGCAACCGGATCGCTCGATCTTTGAAAACAAACGGGAATCTCCCATTTTTGAAATTTTTTTGACCAAAGGGCCAAGATTTTTCCCGGTGGCGCTGGACAAGGTCCCTGATCCTGTTTATACGCCCGGTCACGCCATCGGAAACGGCGGCGGACGAGACCGGAAACGGTGTCAGGCGGGTGATTAGCTCAGTTGGTAGAGCAGCTGACTCTTAATCAGCGGGTCGTAGGTTCGAGCCCTACATCACCCACCATTCTCTTCTCTAAGAAACCCTTTTCTTATCTCCCGCTGTTTCAGTTATTCAAATCCGTGTTTTACGCGTTTCCTTGCGCGTTGTTTTTTAAGAGTCGCCCACATCTTGCTGAAAATGCAGGGAAATGTGCCTTCCGTCTTTAGGCAGGGTAGATGGCGACTGCTGTCGTATTCCCGAAAGTGTCTGGCTAGATCGAGCTCCATCTTGGCGTCGGCCGACGTGGCGTCACAGTCACGCTTACCGTCTCTTCGAAAATGAAATGACTTTCGCTCAGACCGCAGCGGGTCTTCGCTTACTTCGGGAAACCGTATTTGTCGGTGATGCGCCAGAAGGATTGGTTGATGGCGACCAGCGAGCGAATGCTTTCGCGGATGCGCCCGACTTCCTGGTCGTCGAGCTCTTCGATCTTGCCGTATTTGATGTCGTCGCGGCCCTCGAAAATGCGCATGGACTGGGTCAGGCCACGGCCGCTGTCCGGGTCGAAGGAATAGATGCAGTGGTTGTACTTGTTGCGCAACTTGGCCTCTTCCGACAGGCGCCGTGTTGCGTCCAGAATCTCCGCACGACAGTCCGGAGAAGTCTTCTGCATCTTGGCGAGACGCTCCACGAGGTCGATCCGTGCGCGGGGCGTGTTCAGCGTCAGGAAAATCACGATCGCCGTTTCCTTGTCGGATTGGGCAAGACCGGCGATCATGTGGATCAAAAGGCTTTCGGTATTGGTCCAGGTATAGTTCAGCTGTCCGATGAGCAGCAGGATATCCTGAAACCTAGGCATCGCCGTGATGCGCCACATTGGCGCCCGGTCTCTCGGCCCGGATTGCGGGCTTGCCAGACGATTTTTCCTTCCACTCGAAATAGAGCGCGACGGCCTCGGTTCGATTGTGGACTCCGAGCTTCCTGATGATGTTGTGGATGTGGATCTTGACGGTGTGTTCGGAGAGGCCGAGGGCGGCAGCAATGATCTTGTTCTGATTGCCAAGCGCAATCTTGGCGAGGATCTCGTTCTCTCGTTTGGTCAGCTGACCCATCAGCTTGCTCGCTGCGTCCAGTTCCAGATTTGGCTTTATGGGATCTCTGGCAAGGCTGTCTTCCGCAGAGCGGCTCGGGATGTCCCGCGCTTTGTACGTGATTGAAGGGAAGTAGGTGCCCCCCTTCAAGATGATCCGCAGCATCGATAGCAGAACATCGAGGCTGACGTTGAGTGGCAGAATGCCATGAATGTGCTG
>JAIXSF010000174.1 GCA_027484835.1 Rhizobiaceae bacterium
CCACGTTTCTCTTTCTTCCATCTTCAATTGTCAAAAAACAGACGGACCAAAACCCGTCAAAAATCCAGCACCACCCAACCCTAAAGTCGGGCAACAAAACCAGCGTCTCAGCCAATTTCAAGATCTTTTCTGAACCAGTCTGGCGGGCCGTTTGGCGCCGCCCTCTCGTTCGGTGAAGCGGCTTATACGGCCACTCCTTTTTCCCGTCAACAGCCATTTGTCAAAAAACTGTCGTTTTTTTCAAGTGACTGATTTTAAAGCGAAAAAATCAGAGGGACTTGCTGGATGCCGTACAGGTGGCTGTGAGTGCTGGACTTGCAACATCCAACCGCCCTGCCAGACATATGGGTATGCCATCTCCCGACTAAAAGACCTTGGTTTCCATTTACCCTTTGGTGATCAGGATCAGCACCACAAACATCGCCGCAACGGCCATAAGTGCAGGAATGATGATGGCGGGGTAACCCCATGTCACGATGGACAGCAGCCAGACAGCCACAAGATTGACCACGAAGAGAACCTTGGCGGTCGTCGGCCCATGCATCGCCTCCTTCAGCATCCGCCCTACAAGCGGTACGCGGTAGATCATCCAGGCCATCCAATTCCTCGTCTTGCCGTTGCAGCCTCCCGGGTTAGGCCGTGCCCCCTTTTTATACACGGTGCGCCAAACTGGCTTTTGCCAAGAAGCTGCGCATTCCCTGCGTGGAAGGTCGCAATCCGCTGGACATCGCTTGCTGCCAAGATCTAACTTGGTCGCGTGATGGTTCTGCCCGGACGAAGACTGATGGGTGGACGAAGAGGGAATACGGTGAGGACTACCCATCAGGGGCCGATACCGTGGCTGCCCCCGCAACTGTGAACGGCGAGCAACGTCCGACATGCCATTGGCCTTGAGCTGATAAGGCGGACCGAAGCCCTGACCCGTGAGCCAGGAGACCTGCCATCGCTTGGCGGCGCGAAAGCGCCAATCACTCTTCCCGCGCGGTGGGCGCGGACGAAAGGACTTGAGATATGCATATTGAACCCGGCGTCGTTGATGGCGCCAAACTCGCACTCAGCTACGCAACAGCTGCACTCTCCTTTGGCCTCGTCGGCAAGATGGCGGTCGACGATCTAAGGTCAAAGGCGAACCCGACGGGCCTCGCCGCCCGGGCATTGATCTCGACCGCTCTTGTCTTCTCCTTCTTTGAAGTCTTGCCGCATCATCCGGTCGGCGTGTCGGAAGTGCACCTGATCCTCGGCTCGACACTCTTCCTGATCTTCGGCGCAGGAGCAGCCTCGATCGGTCTGGCATTGGGCCTTCTGCTGCAGGGCCTGTTCTTCGCGCCCTTCGATCTGCCGCAATACGGTATGAATGTCACGACACTCGTCGTGCCGCTGTTCGCCATCAGCCAGCTGGCCGCCCGGATCATCCCTCAGAAGAAGGCCTATGTCGACGTCGGCTACCGCGATGCGCTCGCCCTGTCGACGGCTTATCAGGGCGGCATCGTCGCCTGGGTTGCCTTCTGGGCCCTCTATGGTCACGGCTTTACTGCAGACAGCATGGCGGGCATCGCAAGCTTCGGCGCTGCCTACATGACGGTGATCCTTGTCGAGCCACTCGTTGATCTCGCCGTTCTGGCTGCGGCGAAGTCCTTTAAAAAGGGCACCGACAACCGCCTCTTCAACGGCCGCCTGCACCACGCAGCCGCCTGATCGCCCTGATGAGACCGAAAAGCGCATGGCGCCTGCCATGCGCTTTTCCTTTGAAACAGCCGCCGCTTTCGGGTACCGCGAGCCCCAAGCCGCACCTTGTGAAGGTGCCATGATCCGCCAAGACATCGAGGACATCCATGCGCATCCTGTCCGAAGCCCATTATCCGGAACTGCCCAACTACTATCGTGGCAAGGTGCGTGAGAACTACGATCTGTCAGATGGGAGCCGCATCATCATCTCGACCGACCGCCTCAGCGCCTTCGACCGGATCCTCACCTGCATTCCATATAAAGGACAGGTCCTGACCCAGACGGCACGCTACTGGTTCGAGAAAACGGCCGACATCTGCCCCAATCATGTCATCTCTTATCCGGACCCGAATGTCGTGGTCGGCAAACGGCTCGACATCCTGCCGGTCGAAATCGTCGTCAGGGGTTATCTCGCGGGCACCACTGGCACCTCGATCCTCACTCTCTATAAGAAGGGTGAGCGCAACATGTACGGGATCACCCTTCCTGACGGCATGCGCGACAATCAAAAACTCCCGACCCCGATCATTACCCCGACGAGCAAGGAGTTCGACGGCGGGCATGACGAACCGCTGACACCGGCAGAAATCATAGAGAAGAAGCTGCTCACCGCCGAGCAATGGGAAACGCTGTCGCACTATGCGCTGGCGCTCTTCGCCCGCGGACAGGAACTCGCGGCGAAGCGTGGCCTGATCCTGGTCGACACCAAGTATGAATTCGGCACAGACGAAAACGGCACGATCATTCTGGCCGACGAAATCCACACGCCCGACAGCAGTCGCTACTGGATCGCAGACAGCTACCAGGCAAGTTTTGAAAAGGGCGCGCGTCCGCAGAGTTTCGACAAGGACTTCGTCCGTGCCTGGGTGGCCGAGCGCTGCGACCCCTATGTCGACCAGATCCCCGAAATCCCCCAAACACTGGTAGAAGAGACATCCAAGGTCTATATCAAGGCTTATGAGGCGATCACCGGCGAACCCTTTGTGCCTGACGATCGCGGTGAGACCCCCTGGGCTCGCATACGCAGCAATCTCGCCCCGTATTTCGGCTAGGAGGAGACCGCATTCCGATGGACCAAGACCCGCGTGCACGGCTGGAGCCCTGCAAACCCTGCGATGGCAAGGGGCGGGCAGGCCGTCGTCCTCGGAAGCCGGCAGAAGAGACGCGCGAAGAGATCCTGAACACGGCGGAGGAACTCTTCCGCTCCCGGGGCTATGCAAGCGTAGCCATCGCCGACATCGCGGCCGCACTCTCCATGTCGCCCGCCAATGTCTTCAAGCACTTCCGCACCAAGACCAGCCTCGTCGATGCGATCGCGGCACGTGCGATCCAGGAAACGGTGGATTCTCTCCGCGGCCTGTCTCAGGACTGCCCTGCGCCTGACCGGCTGCGCGCGCTTGCGCAGCGTCTGATGGAGAAGCATCTCTCGGAACGCAAGGACGCACCCTTTGTCTTCGAGATGATCCTTGTGACGATCAAGGAGGAACTCGATTGCGGTGATCGTTTCCGGTCGATGGTCGTTGCCATCATCGCCGACATTATCGAGGCGGGGGTCCGGGAGGGCGTCTATCACGTCGCGGATGTACCGCGCCGAGCAAACGCAGCCTTCGATGCACTCGCCTGCGTTATACATCCTGTCATGACGGGATTGGAAAAAGCTGACATTATGGCAACACGCTGCACAGATGTTGTCGACATGATCGACGACGCCCTGCGCTTGCCACTTGTTAAGTGACGAAATCTGAATTACGTCACTTCATGAGATACCCCGCTGTCATTTGAGGTGGGGTACACATAGTCACGACCATCCGAGCCTTTGGCCGCGGCAATCGCCGGTGTAGCCACTGATATTTATGGGATATTCCATGCGTCTGAGCCTCAAATTCGCCTCTGCACTCCTTGCCTGCAGCGCCTTGATCGCGGGTTGCAGCGACCAGGAGGCGTCACAGAACGCCGCTGGCGGCGGAGCACCGGGCGGCGAACGTCCGCCGGCCCAGGTCAGTATTCTGGTGATGAAGAAGGCACCGCAATCCCTGACGACGACGCTTCCGGGCCGTGCCTCGGCCTTCCAGACTGCCGAGATCCGCCCCCGCGTAAGCGGCGTGATCAAGGAAATCGCCTTTAAGGAAGGCAGCGAAGTCAAGGAAGGCGACCTGCTCTTCAAGATCGAGGACGACACGTACCGTGCCGCCCAGGCCCAGGCTCAGGCAACCGTGCAGAAGGCAGAGGCCGGCGTGCCGACCGCAAAGTCCAACCTTGCACGCCAGGAGCGTCTGGTCGGCAGCGGCGCCACCCAGGTTGAACTCGAAAATGCGCGTGTCACCTTGCTTCAGGCAGAAGCCGATGTTGCCCAGGCCCGGGCAGCGCTGCGTTCGTCGGAGATCGAACTCGACCTCACTGAAATCCGGGCGCCGTTCGAAGGCGTAACGACCGCCTCGCGCTACTCGGTTGGCAACGTGGTCACCGCGAACCAGACCGACAGCCTGATGACACTGCGTCGCCTCGACCCGATCTACATTGATCTGACGGAATCGAGCGTCAACCTTCTGCGTCTGCGTGAGGCGATCAACTCCGGCCGCATCAACCGCAGCGAGGGCGGTGCAACAGACATCCGCCTCACTCTCGAGGACGGCCACGAATATCCAGTCGTCGGCAAGCTCGACATGTCGGAAATGGCCGTCAGCCAGACCACCGGCACCTATTCGATCCGCGCTGTCTTCGACAATCCGGAGGGCCTGATCCTGCCGGGCATGTATGTCCGTGCCACGGTGAATGTCGGTACCGAAGAAGGCTTCCTCATTCCGCAGCGTGCGGCCACCCGCAGCGCCAACGGCGAACTCTCGGCAAAGTTCGTGACCGCCGACAACAAGGTCGAGACCCGGGTCTTCGATGAGGCCCAGGTGTCCGGCAACAATTGGCTGGTGGCGAGCGGCATCAATGATGGCGACAAGCTCATCGTCGATGGCTTCCAGTGGATCGGAGACGGCGCACCCGTCCAGCCAGTCGAAGCAAAGGTCAATGAAAACGGGATCGTCGAACCGACCGCGGCGCCGGCTGCCGCCCCTGCCGCACAACCCTGATTGTGCGACAGACAAGGCAACCGAGGCGTAAAGGATAACCCATGGCCCAGTTTTTCATTCGACGCCCGATCTTTGCGTGGGTGATCGCAATCATCATCATGCTCGGCGGCGCGCTCGCTATTTCGACGCTCTCCATCGCCCAGTATCCGGAAATCGCGCCGACCACGGTGCAGATTTCCGCAAGCTATAACGGCGCAAGCGCTGAAACGGTCGAGAAGTCGGTGACTTCGATCATCGAGGACGGCATGACCGGCCTCGACGACCTGACCTACATGACCTCCTCGTCGAGCACCGGCTCGGCTTCGGTCTCGCTTACCTTCGGCAACTCGATCGACCCGGAAATCGCCCAGGTCCAGGTGCAGAACAAGCTGCAGCTCGTGCAGTCGCAGCTGCCGGACATCGTCCAGACCGCAGGCATCACCGTGACGCGCTCCACGTCGAGCATCCTGCTTGTCGGCGCGCTGGTCTCAACAGACGGCGCCCGCAGCAACGTCGAGCTCGGCGATATCTTCTCCTCGCAGATCGAAGACCAGATCAAGCGTCTGGAAGGCGTCGGCAGCATCGAGGTCTTCGGCACCGGCTACGCCATGCGCGTCTGGCTCGACCCGTTCAAGCTCAACAAGTTCCAGCTGACCCCGACCGATGTGACGTCCGCCATCCAGGCCCAGAACACGCAGGTCTCCGTCGGCGCCCTCGGCAGCCAGCCGGCACCGGCAGGCCAGCAGCTCACCGTCACCGTGACGGCGCAGAGCCAGCTGCAATCCGTCTCCGATTTCGAGTCCATCATCTTGAAGACCGAAACCGACGGCGCGACCGTGCGCCTGAGCGACGTTGCCCGCATCGAGATCGGCCAGGAAAGCTATGGCACCAACACCCGCTCGAACCGCAATCCTGCCACCGGCTTTGCCGTAAACCTGGCAACAGGTGCCAACGCGCTGGATACGGCTGAACTGGTGAAGACACAGCTGGCGAGCATCGCCCCCTCGCTTCCAGAAAACGTGGTCATCACCTACCCCTATGACACGACCCCCTTCGTCCAGCTGTCGATCGAAAAGGTCGTCCACACGCTGCTCGAAGCGATCGTGCTCGTCTTCGTGGTGCTGCTCGTCTTCCTCCAGAACCTGCGTGCGACGATCATTCCGATGATTGCCGTCCCGGTCGTCCTGCTCGGCACCTTCGGCATCCTTGCGGTAACGGGATACTCGATCAACACCCTCACCATGTTCGCCATGGTGCTTGCGATCGGCCTTCTCGTCGACGACGCCATCGTCGTTGTCGAAAACGTCGAGCGCATCATGTCCGAGGAAGGGCTGTCGCCGCTTGAGGCGACGCAGAAATCCATGGGCGAGATCACGGGCGCTATCGTCGGTATCGCGCTGGTGCTGACTGCCGTCTTCATTCCGATGGCCTTCTTCGGCGGCTCGACCGGTATCATCTACCGGCAGTTCTCCGTAACCATCGTCTCGGCGATGCTGCTCTCGGCTGTCGTCGCCATCGTTCTGACGCCGGCTCTTTGCGCCACGATGCTGAAGCCGGTCGACCACCACAAGCCCAAAGGCGGTCTCGGCGGCTGGTTCAACCGCAACTTCGACCGGGCAACCGGCGGCTATGTCTCCTCCATCGCCTACCTGCTCAAGCGCCCGCTCCGCGTGATGCTGATGTTCGCCATCGTGATCGGCAGCATGAGCTGGTTCTTCCTGCGCCTGCCCTCCTCCTTCCTTCCGGAAGAAGACCAGGGCGTGCTGATGACGATCGTTCAGCTCCCGAACGGCGCCACCGTCACGCGCACAGAAGAAATCATCAAGAAGATCGAGGATTACTATCTCGACCAGGAGAAGGACGCGATCCAGGACGTCTTCTCCGTCTCGGGCTTCTCCTTCGTCGGCGCTGGCCAGAACTATGCCCTGGTCTTTGCCAAGCTGAAGGATTTCGAGCTGCGCGAGGATCCCAATCTTGCAGCACCGGCTGTTGTCCAGCGCGCCATGGGCTACTTCTTCACCCTTCGTGACGCGATGGTTTTCCCCCTGGCACCACCGGCCATCCCGGGTCTCGGCACGTCGAGCGGCTTCTCCATGTATCTGGTCGACAGCGGCAAGCGAGGCACCGAAGCCCTGACGGCGGCATCGCAGCAGCTGATGCAGGCTGGCAGCACAAATCCGAACGTCAGCTCGCTGCGTTCGAACAATCCTCCGGCCGAGACACAGCTGAAGATGCTGATCGACCAGGAGAAGATGGGCGCCATGGGTCTCGACATCGCGACGGTCAACAACATGCTGTCGACCATCTTCGCAGGCCGTGACGTAAACGACTTCACCTTGAACGGCGAGTTGAAGCCGGTCTATGTCCAGGGCGACGCCCCCTATCGCATGCAGGAAACGGCCATCAACGACTGGCATGCCCGCAATGCGAATGGCGAGATGGTCCCCTTTTCGTCCTTCATCAAGACGCAGTGGATCAGCGGCGCACCGACACTCAGCCGGTTCAATGGCGTCGGTGCCATCTCAATGGAAGGTGCAGCGGGCGCAGGCGTGAGCTCGGGCACAGCCATGGACACCATGGAGCAGCTGACCGCCGGTCTCGATGGCGGCTACACCGTGGCCTGGCAGGGCATCTCCTACCAGGAGCGCCTGTCGGGGTCCCAGGCTCCGATGCTCTACGCCCTCTCGGTTCTGATCGTCTTCCTGTGCCTTGCGGCGCTCTATGAAAGCTGGTCGATCCCCTTCTCGGTGATCATGGCTGTGCCGGTCGGTGTCTTGGGGGCGGTGGCTGCAGCCTATGCCTTTGGCCAGTCCAACGACGTCTACTTCAAGGTCGGATTGCTCACCACAATCGGTCTTGCGGCGAAGAACGCGATTCTCATCGTGGAGTTTGCCAAGGACCGTCAGGCCGCCGGAGAGAGTGTCATTGATGCAACACTCGAAGCTGCAAAACTTCGCCTGCGTCCGATTATCATGACCTCGCTGGCCTTCATCCTTGGCGTGGTTCCGCTCGCAATTGCGACCGGCGCAGGCTCTGCGGCGCAAAATTCTATTGGTATTGGCGTACTTGGCGGCATGTTTACCGCCACGGCTCTCGGTATCTTCTTCGTACCGTCGTTTTTTGTGATCATCCGGCAGCTTTTCGGCGGTGCAAAACGCGAGCAAGAGCTGTCTTCGTGAAGATTGACAAACTATCTTAACCAACTAATGCGTAGGGTGCTGCGGCAGCCTACGTGTGTATGTCGGTCGTTGGCTCGGAGTGTGGACGCACTCCGTCGTAGCAAGGCCGGGGGACTTTATAGGAACACGTGATGCTGAAGATTCGTGCTACCGCTCCACTCGTAATGCTTCTTCTGTCCGGCTGCGTTGTCGGTCCGGAGCATGAGACACCACAGACCGCCCTGCCGGCCAAGTTCTCCGAGGGCAGCGTCAAGGCTGTTGCCGACGTGACCGTTGCACCCTGGTGGACGGCTTTCAACGACAGGCGCCTCGATCGTCTTGTTGAACAGGGTCTCGCACAGAATCTTGACGTTCTTCAGGCAATCGAACGCATCACGTCCGCTGAAGCCAATTTCGAGTCTGCAGACTCCGCAGCTTTCCCCCAGCTGAACGTGTCGGCCGACCATCAGGTTTCCAAGACGAACGCCAGCGGTGCACTTGCGAGCCGCGACAGCGACACGACCAACACCACGAGCGGTACCGGCAGTGTCTCCTGGCTGATCGATCTCTTCGGCCAGTATCGTCGCGCCAAGGAAAGCGCCAAGGCCTCACTCGACGCCGCCTATGCCGGCGCCGATGTTGCCCGCCTGACGTTCCTGTCGAGCGTCGTGTCTGCCTATGTCGACGCGCGCTACTACCAGGAGCGTATCGCGATTGCCCGCAAGAACCTTGCATCGCGCAAGGAAACGCTGGAACTGACCCGCCTGCAGCTTGAAGCAGGCGCTGCTTCCCGCCTCGACGTGGTCCAGTCCGAAGGTCTGGTGAATTCGACCCTGGCCGAAATCCCCGGCCTCGAGATTTCCTTCCGCCAGTCGGTCCATCGCATCTCGCTTCTGCTCGGCCTGCCGGCAACCAGCCTGCTCGCTGACCTGCAGAAGGGCGCAGCCCAGCCTTACGCACGCCGCAGCGTCAGCGCCGGCGTTCCGGCAGACCTGATCCGCAACCGCCCGGACATCCGCGCTGCGGAACGCAATCTGGCCGCCGCAACGGCCGAGATCGGCGTTGCCGAAGCCGCACTTTATCCGTCGATCTCGCTCAGCGGCTCGATCACGCCGACGCTTGTTGCGACCTCGATCGCCAGCGGCAAGGCAACGTCCTGGGGCTTTGGACCGAGCCTGAACCTGCCGATCTTCGACGCCGGTGCACGTCGTGCCAACATCAAGGCACGTGAGGCGGCTGCCCGTGAATCCTATCTGGCCTGGAAGCAGACCGTCCTGAACGCCGTCTCCGAAGTGGAGAATGCGTTGGTTGCCGTGAGCCGCACCCGTCAGACCGTCTCGGCCCTGACCGCGACTGTTCGCTCATATGAAGAGGCTCTCGCACTGGCGACTGCAAGCTATCGTGACGGCGCGTCCTCGCTGCTCGACGTGCTGGATGCCCAGCGCAACGTTGCAAGCGCGCAGGCAAACCTCGCCCAGGCCGTTCAGCAGCTGGCCAACGGCTATGTTGCCCTGAACGTCGCGATCGGCGGCGGCTATGCCTGGGACACCAAGACGGTCGTCGCCAGCAAGTAAGCAGCGCTGCCATCATGGAATGACCCGGCATCGGAAACGGTCGCCGGGTTTTTCTTTGCCCGTGGCTCAGAAGGTGGCGGGTGTGTTGATCCAGATAAGCACGGTTTCGCCGCTTGAGGTATTGCGCCACGAATGCGGTCTTCGGCTTTCGAAATAGAAACTGTCGCCGGCATGCAGTTCGAAAAACTGGTCGCCATCAAGGATGATCTCGAGGCTGCCGGTCAGCATGTGGATGAACTCCTCCCCTTCGTGCTGATAGGCCCCTTCGCTGGAGGCCCCCGGCGCCAGCTGGAAGCGATTGCACTCCATCAGATTGCGGCCTTCGGCGAGAACCTGGACGGCAACTCCGGAAGACGTCGTGGGCCATGAGGCCCACTTGCCCTCACGGATCAGCGATTCACCGCCCCGTCCCTCCTCTTGGCCGCTGAGAGAGGCAAGCGTGGTGCCGAGATGGCGGGCCACCTCGTGAAGCGCGGTAAATGAAAGGCCCTGCGACGTGCGCTCGAACGTCGAAAGCTGCGACACCGAGACGCCGGTTGCCTGTGCGACATTTTCCAGGGTCTTGCCGGCCTCACGCCTGAGCCGCCGCATGCGCGTGCCCGGACGGATATCGGTCGCATCGTCCTCTATCTCGGCGCTTTCCTCGTCGGCCTCGAGAGGAAGCTCCCGCAGTGTTTCGCGGATCGCTGCGGGATTGAGCCCCTTTTCGCTGCGAAGCCACGCGATGTGCTTCAGGCGATCGACAAGGGCGCGATCATAGAGCCGCTGGCCAGTCGCAGTCCGGATCGGCTGGATCAGATCCTGACTTTCCCATAGGCGCAGCGTCGAAGGCGAAACCCCTGCCATTCTCGCAGCCTCTGCAATCTTGAACCGGATGTCGTCCACGCTGCCCCCTACGAAATGTCGCAGTCATGCGTGATAATGCCGACAAAGCATATTGCAAGTCTACAGAAAAAATGTAGGAAATATCTTACCGCGCGATCGCAGTCGCATGCGCCGCCGCTGGCAACCCTTCGCACAGGACGAAAACGATGAAGAACGCCGAAATCTCAGCCCGCAAGAATGACGCCATTTCCCGCGGCGTTGGCATGACCACGCAGATCTATGCCGACAAGGCTGAGAACTCGGAGATCTGGGATGTCGAAGG
>JAIXSF010000406.1 GCA_027484835.1 Rhizobiaceae bacterium
CGATCCTGACGCTGGTCGACGTGCCCGGCTTCCTGCCCGGCACCGCCCAGGAATATGGCGGCGTCATCAAGCATGGCGCAAAGCTGCTCTTCGCCTATAGCCAGGCGACGGTGCCAATGGTGACCCTCATCACCCGCAAGGCCTATGGCGGCGCTTACGACGTCATGGCCTCCAAGCATATCGGCGCCGACATCAACTATGCCTGGCCCACCGCCGAAATCGCCGTGATGGGCGCCAAGGGTGCGACCGAGATCCTCTACCGCTCGGAACTCGGCGACGCGGACAAGATCGCGGCGCGGACTAGGGAATACGAAGTCAACTTCGCCAACCCCTTCAAGGCGGCCGAACGCGGCTTCATCGACGAGGTCATCATGCCGCATTCCTCCCGCCGCCGGATTGCCAAGGCTTTTGCGAGCCTCAGGAACAAGCAGGTCGGCACGCATTGGAAAAAGCACGACACGATACCGCTGTAACAGCCGATTGAGAGTGGGCAAGGACAACATGGAAGGCCTATATAACTCTCGGCGCGCCCGAGGCGCTTGACCGAGAAAGGACCCGATTTCATGAGCGACGAAAAATTCCCGCCGGAAAACAACTTGCCCGCTGGCTATCAGCCACCCAAGGTCTGGACCTGGGAGGCCGGCAATGGCGGCCAGTTCGCCAGCATCAACCGCCCAACGGCTGGCGCGCAGACAGAGGTCGAGCTTCAGGTGGGCAAACATCCGCTGCAGCTCTATTCACTGGCAACGCCGAACGGCCAGAAGGTGACGATCCTTCTGGAAGAACTGCTCGCGGCTGGTCATTCCGGCGCCGAATACGATGCCTGGCTGATCAATATCGGCAAGGGCGACCAGTTCGGCAAAGGCTTTGTCGACATCAACCCGAATTCCAAGATCCCGGCGCTCGCTGACCACGCACCGAAAGACGGCGGCAAGCCAGTCCGTCTGTTCGAGTCGGCTTCGATCATGACTTATCTTGCGGACAAGTTCGGCGCCTTCCTGCCGTCGGAAACCCGCGCCCGCGCCGAAGCCCTGAACTGGCTTTTCTGGCAGATGGGCTCGGCCCCCTTCGTCGGCGGCGGTTTCGGCCACTTCTTCTCCTATGCGCCGATGAAGATCCAATACGCGATCGATCGTTACGCCATGGAAGCCAAGCGCCAGATGGACGTTCTCGACCGCCAGCTCGCCGACAAGGAATTCGTCGCCGGCAGCGACTACACGATTGCCGACATGGCCATCTGGCCCTGGTATGGCCGCCTGGCGCTCGACCAGTCCTATCCGGACGCCGGCACCTTCCTGCAGACCCATGAATATGTCCATGTCCTGCGCTGGGCAAAGCAGCTTGCCGAACGCCCCGCCCTGCAGCGTGGCGTGATGGTTAACAAGACCTCCGGCCCGCTGTCCGAACAGTTGCATGAACGCCACGATGCCTCCGACTTCGAAACGAAGACGCAGGACAAGATCGCTGCGGCGTAAGGAGAGACCATGCCGAGCCTGCCCGACATGACCAAACATCGCGGTTTCCCCGGCGGCATGCCGGGGACCGGTGTGCAGTTCACCATCCGCCGCGCCAATCCGCGCGGCGTGACCCCCATCAAGGCCTTCCCGCGCAAGGCGCGCCCCGGCACCAAGGAACACCGCATCGACGCGGCCTTCCTGCATGCGCTCTGGCACCACTTCGGCGCGGAACCCTTCGAGCGCGGCAATCTCGATGCCGCGCGCCTGAGCCTGCTCTTCGGCCGCGAAGTGATCCCCGCCACCAAGGATTTCGACCCGCTCTCCTACGAGGCCATGCTCGTCATCGACGAGAAGGTGGCGCGCAAGAGCTTCCCCGAATCCTTCGACGACGTGTTCGAGGTGTAACGCCATGGCAAAAGATCCGCTCATGCCAAAACACCAGGGCTTTCCGCTCGGACTGCCCGGAACCCAGTGGCAATTCACGATCCGCCGGCCGAACCCCAAGGTGACGCCGCTCACCAACTGGCCGCGCCACCGCACCATGGACCAAACGGTGGCACTCGCCGACCTCGGCTTCATGCAGGCGCTCTGGCAATTCTTCGGCACCGAGACCTTCGAGCGCGGTAATCTCGACGGCGAACGCCTCTGCCGCCTCTTCGGCCGCGAAGTCATCGCTGCGGAGCGCGGCTTTGATCCGCAATCCTACTTCGCCAAGCTGAAGATCAACGAGCAGCTGGCCCGCAAGAACTTCCCGGAAGCCTTCGGCGACGTGAAGGACGAGCAGAGCGTGGCCAAAGGCTTGAAGAAGAAGGTGCGGGAATAGCGGACATGCCGACACTCCTTCTCTGGAAAGGACATCGTTTTCTTTTCTACTCGAAGGAGATCGGCGAGCCGCCACATATTCACGTCCTGAAGGACGGAAAGCAGTTGAAAGTGTGGTTGCGGGATCTCGGTGTCGCCCGCAACGCAGGCTTCGCGGCCCATGAGGTGAATGCACTCCTCAAGGTCGTCGAGGAACACCGGCAGGGTTTCGAGGAGGCGTGGAATGACCACTTTGGACATTGACGAGCGACAGCTGCAGGTCCGTTCCGTAGACGTCACGGAGGACAGCATCATCTTCGATATGGTCGACGGGCGCAGGATCGTGGCGCCGCTCTGGTGGTATCCGCGCCTGGCAAAGGCATCCCCAGAGCAGCGCGCAAAGGGTGAAGTCCTGCCCTTCGGCGATGCCGTCGGCTGGGAAGAGATCGACGAATATATCAGCGCCAAGGCGCTCATCATCGGAGGTGCCGCTCCCGGCGCCATCCCGCCCGCTCAAGCTGCCGAGTGACAACAATGATCCAGAAAATCCTCATCGCCAACCGGGGCGAAATTGCCTGCCGGGTCATCAAGACCGCCAAGAAGCTCGGCATCAAGACGGTCGCCGTCTATTCCGATGCCGACCGCAATGCGCTGCATGTCGAGATGGCTGATGAGGCAGTCCATATCGGCCCGGCGCCGTCGAACCAGTCCTATATCGTCATCGACAAGATCCTCGATGCCATCAGACAGACCGGCGCCGATGCCGTGCATCCGGGCTACGGCTTCCTCTCGGAAAACGCCGCTTTTGCCGAGGCGCTGGAAAAGGCAGGCGTGACCTTCATCGGCCCGCCGGTGAATGCCATCCAGGCCATGGGCGACAAGATCACCTCGAAGAAGCTGGCGGCCGAAGCCGGCGTGTCGACGGTGCCCGGACATATGGGCCTGATTGCCGATGCCGACGAGGCGGTGAAGATCTCCGACCAGATCGGCTATCCCGTGATGATCAAGGCCTCGGCCGGCGGCGGCGGCAAGGGCATGCGCATTGCCTGGAACGCCGAGGAAGCCCGCGAAGGCTTCCAGTCATCGAAGAACGAGGCGAAGAACTCCTTCGGTGACGACCGCATCTTCATCGAGAAATTCGTCACCGAACCGCGCCATATCGAAATCCAGGTGCTCGGCGACAAACATGGCAACACGCTCTATCTCGGCGAACGCGAATGCTCGATCCAGCGGCGAAACCAGAAGGTCATCGAAGAGGCCCCCTCGCCCTTCCTCGATGCCGCCACCCGCAAGGCCATGGGCGAACAGGCCGTGGCACTGGCAAAAGCCGTCGGATATCACTCCGCCGGTACAGTGGAATTCATCGTCGATGGCAAGCAGAACAAATTCTACTTTCTCGAGATGAACACCCGCCTGCAGGTCGAGCATCCCGTCACCGAACTGGTGACCGGCCTTGATCTCGTCGAGCAGATGATCCGCGTCGCAGCCGGGGAGAAACTCAGCTTCGGGCAGGACGACGTCAAGCTGAACGGCTGGGCAATCGAAAGCCGCC
>JAIXSF010000111.1 GCA_027484835.1 Rhizobiaceae bacterium
CCTCGCCTGACAGCTTTGCCGTCTCCTCCTATCGCGGCGATTTCCTCACCCGGCAGAGCCCCGTCGCCTGGGACCAGCACATCATCCGGCTCTAAAAGAGCTGGCAGAACCCGCAGGAGACGCTAGATCAACTCCATGTCCAAGATCCTGAGCTACATTCTCTTCATCGGTTTCGTCGTCGGCGCGGGCCTTCTCGCAGGCCTCACCAATATGCCAGGTGACTGGTACCAATCCCTCGAAAAACCGTTCTTCAACCCGCCACCCTGGCTCTTCGGCCCGGTCTGGACGACGCTTTACGTGATGATCGGCATAGTCGGCGCCCGGATCTGGCAGCGCGCGCCGAAATCGGCGGCCATGCAGCTCTGGTTCGCCCAGATGGCCTTCAACCTGATGTGGTCGCCTGCGTTTTTCGGCCTGCAAAACCCCGAACTGGCGCTTGCCGTGATCGTGGGCATGCTGGTGACGATTGTCGCCTTCATGGTGAAAGCCAAGCCGATCGACCGGATTTCGACGCTGCTGTTCGTGCCGTATCTCGCCTGGGTCAGCTTCGCCGGCATTCTCAATCTCAGCATCGCCTGGCTGAACTGAATTTGCTTGGTGGCGGCTTGCCTGCCTGGAACGACCATGCCAATTTCGCCGCCGAAGGGGACAAGGCATGGTGGACTACGATCAGGAAGCCGTTGAAACACGGATTCGGCAAAGTTTCGCGCGTCAGGGGGCGATGGAAACACTCGGGGCCACGCTGTCGCGTGTCAGCCCCGGCGTCGTCGAAATCGAGCTCGAATATGACCGCAAGCTCACCCAGCAGCACGGCTTCCTGCATGCCGGCGTGATCTCCGCTGCGCTCGATACCGCCTGCAGCTATGCGGCCTATACGGTGACCACGCCTGAGGTGTCGCTGCTCACCATCGAGTTCAAGGTCAACCTGATGTCGCCGGGGCGCGGAGAGCGCTTCCTGTTTCGCGGCGAAATCACTAAGCCCGGTTCCAACATCATCGTCGCCGACGGTCGTGGATATGCGCTGACCGACGGTCCGGCCAAGCTGATTGCCTCGATGACCAGCACGATGATGGTCATCCGCGGACGAGAGGGGATTTCCGGATGACCTACGAGATGAAGCCGATCGCCGGCAAGAATGTCCTCTTCGTCATGGCAGCCGATGCCGAATATGGCGTCTTCCTGCGCACCCGCATCTCGCCGCTGATGACCGGCGTCGGACCGGTCGAAGCGGCGATCGTGCTGACGAAGGAACTGGCGCGGCTGTCATCCCATGACGATCTGCCAGATCTCGTGGTCTCGCTGGGTTCGGCTGGATCGGCGACGCTCGAGCAGGCGGAAATCTACCAGGTCTCGGCCGTCTCCTATCGCGACATGGATGCCTCTGCCTTCGGGTTCGAGAAGGGCAAGACGCCATTTCTCGATCTCCCCGTTTCCGTCGAACTGCCGCTGCGCATCCCCGGCATTGCGACCGCCACACTCTCGACCGGGGCCAATGTGGTTTCGGGCGTCGCCTACCAGTCGATCGATGCCCAGATGGTCGACATGGAGACTTTTGCCGTCCTGCGCGCCTGCCAGAGCTTCAACATCCCCTTGATCGGGCTGCGCGGCATTTCCGATGGCCGCCACGACGTCAACCACATCGACGACTGGACCCAGTATCTGCACATCATCGACAAGAAGCTGGCGCTGGCGGTCGACAGCCTGCAGACAGCGCTGGAAGACGGCGTCTTCTGGTTCTGAGCGGCTGCACAAAAATTCGAGATTCTCTGGGCGATCTGCCATTGAAACAGGGCGCCTTTTTCTTTAAAGGCTCGCCATGACCCAGACAGCACATCCCGACAGTGTTCTCATCGTCGATTTCGGCAGCCAGGTAACGCAGCTGATCGCCCGCCGCGTTCGTGAATCCGGCGTCTATTGCGAAATCGTCCCCTTCCAGTCCGCCGAAGAAGGCTTTCACAGGCTGAAGCCCAAGGCGATCATCTTGTCGGGAAGCCCCGCTTCCACGCTGGATGAGGGAAGCCCCCGCGCGCCGCAGGTGCTGTTCGACAGCGGTCTTCCGATCTTCGGAATCTGCTATGGCCAGCAGACCATGTGCGCCCAGCTGGGCGGCAAGGTCGAAGGTGGCCATCACCGCGAATTCGGCCGCGCCTTCCTCGAGGTCGAACAGGATTGCGATCTCTTCAACGGTCTCTGGTCGGTCGGCTCTCGCCACCAGGTCTGGATGTCCCATGGCGACCGCGTCACCGCGATCCCGCCGGGCTTCAAGGTGCTTGCCACTTCGGCCAACGCGCCGTTTGCCTTCATCGCCGACGAAGCGCGCAAGTATTACGCCGTGCAGTTCCACCCTGAGGTCGTTCATACACCCGATGGCGCGAAGCTGATTCAGAACTTCGTTCAGAACATCGCCGGTGTTAAGGGCGACTGGACCATGCATGCCTATCGCCAGAAGGCAGTCGAGCAGATCCGCGCACAGGTCGGCGACAAGCGCGTCATCTGCGCGCTGTCCGGTGGCGTCGACTCCTCGGTTGCAGCGCTGCTCATCCACGAGGCGGTCGGTGACCAGCTGACCTGCATCCTCGTCGACCACGGCCTGATGCGCAAGAACGAGGCAGCCGACGTCGTTGCCATGTTCAAGGAACACTACAACCTGCACCTCATCCATGTGGACGCCGTCGACAAGTTCGTCGGCGAGCTGGAAGGTGTTTCCGACCCGGAAACCAAGC
>JAIXSF010000390.1 GCA_027484835.1 Rhizobiaceae bacterium
GACGGCGGTTTCCGAGAGTTCGTCGGATACGAGAACGCGAGGTGCCATGACGAGGCCTCCTTCAGAGAGTTCGTTTGAATGAGATGAGGAAATTTCGGGGCTCCGCCGCTGTGGCGGAGCCGAATTGATCAAGGATCAGGCGGCAGCCTTGGCCAGAGACGCCTTCTGCGTCTCATAGGCGAAGGAGAGCCACGGCATCAGAGCCGCCATATCGGCAGTCTCGATCGTGGCGCCTGCCCAGATGCGAAGGCCGGCCGGTGCATCACGGTAAGCGCCAATGTCGAAGGCGACACCCTGCTTTTCGAGAATGCTGGCAATACCCTTGGCAAAGGCGGCCTGGGCATCGGCATCGAGAGCGGTGACTTCTGGATCGACGATCTTGACGCAGACAGAGGTGTTAGACCGCGTCGCATCGTCGACGGCCAGATTGGCAATCCAGTCGTTCTTTTCGATGAAGTCGAAGATCACCTTGGCATTGGCGTCGGCGCGAGCGATCAGGGCCTCGAGGCCACCGATTGACTTCGCCCATTTCAGCGCATCGACATAGTCCTCGACGCAGAGCATCGACGGCGTGTTGATGGTTTCGCCGACGAAGATGCCTTCGATCAGCTTGCCGCCCGAGGTCATGCGGAAGATCTTCGGCAGCGGCCAGGCCGGCACATAGGTCGTCAGGCGCTCGACTGCGCGCGGCGACAGGATGATCACACCGTGACCGCCCTCACCGCCCAGAACCTTCTGCCAGGAGAAGGTGGTGACATCGAGCTTGGAGAAGTCGAGGTCCTGCGCAAAGGCTGCCGAGGTGGCGTCGCAGATCGTCAGACCCTTGCGATCGGCAGGAATGAAGTCGGCGTTCGGAACGCGGACGCCCGAGGTGGTGCCGTTCCAGGTGAAGACGACGTCGCGGTCGAAATCGACGGCCGCAAAATCCGGAAGCAGGCCGTAATCAGCATTGAACTTGCGGACATCGGCAAGCTTCAGCTGCTTCACCACATCGGTGACCCAGCCGGCGCCAAAGCTTTCCCAGGAGAGCATGTCGACGCCACGCTCGCCGAGCAACGACCACATGGCCATTTCGACGGCGCCCGTGTCGGAGGCCGGAACAATGCCGATGCGGTAGTCAGCAGGAACCTTGAGAATTTCGCGGGTAAGGTCGATGGCCAGCTTCAGCTTTTCCTTGCCGACCTTGGCGCGGTGCGAACGACCGAGCGGGGCATCGGAAAGCGCATCGAGCGACCAACCGGGGCGCTTCGAGCATGGGCCAGACGAAAAATGAGAGTTTGCCGGACGCGCGGCGGGGGCGATCACATCAGCCATATAGATACCCTTCCAGGTAATTAGCCTCTCGTTGGGGAGAGGTGTCCCGCCGTCGGGATTACTCTTGTCGACGAATCCAGTCAAGCGGGGTCGCGTCGCGATAAGCAAAATTTTTGTTCCGTCCGCGCCAGCGGAAAACAGGGAGACCAACGTATCGGACAACGTCATCAGATCGTCATGTGAAAAGCGCATCTGCGGCAGGAGACAGCGCTTTGCCGCGCGCGGTCGAAGCTGCGCCGAGAAAGTCTTCGAATTGATGTTTCCGTTGACGAATCCCATCCCCGGCCTGGTCTGGGCCTACCGCATGACGCCGCATTCGAAGGGAGAGCGCTTGTCCCCCGAATGCAGCATCAAAGACATCCTCGAGGGGGATGGCTTCGCCTGGATACACCTCAACCTCGTCGACGGCCGCGTTCCGGCCTTCCTCGAGCAGTTTCCGGGTTTGACGCCACCGGCCATCGCCGCCTTGACGACACACGACACCCATGCGGCACTGGCGGTCGACGAAAAGCTGCTGTTCGGCACACTGGTTGATTTTCAGCGGGAATTCGATGCCACGACGCGCGACATCGGCTGGCTGCATTTTGCGCTGTCGGACAAATTCATCATCACCACACGGCTGCAGCCGATCCGCTCGATCGACAAGGTCCGGGCAGCGGTCG
This sequence comes from Rhizobiaceae bacterium, assembly GCA_027484835.1. Taxonomy (GTDB): domain Bacteria; phylum Pseudomonadota; class Alphaproteobacteria; order Rhizobiales; family Rhizobiaceae; genus Allorhizobium. The sequence goes on from JAIXSF010000390.1 coordinate 1,977, forward strand.
AGAAGAATGCGGGCCGCTATACGACACCTCTGCAAGTGTTCGAATTGCTGGTGGCCGAATTCCAGCGTGGCATGATCGCGATCGTTCTGGAGCTGACGGAAGAACTGAACCAGATCGAGGATCATGTTTACGGCAGCGAAAGGCATGACGAACGGCGCAGGCTGACGCCGGTCCGCCGGCTGATCGTAAGGCTGCATCGCCATCTGCGCACGATGCTCCTGATCATGCGCCGCGCAGCTGCAACCGATGATGAGGAAATGCCGGAAGGCGTCGAAGACAGTCTGGCAAGGCTAGCCGGCCGGCTGGAAACCGTGGATCAGGACGTCTACGCCCTGGCGGACCGGGCACGGCTTCTCCACGAAGAGCTCGATTCCCGGCAAAGCGCCGAGACCAACCGGCACCTCTACATCCTGTCCCTGATGACCGCCCTGCTTCTGCCGCCGTCACTGGTGACCGGCTTCTTCGGCATGAACACCACGAGCCTGCCTTTCGCCGATGGGCTTAACGGCACCCTGCATGCCTTCGGCTTCATCCTGATGTCGGTTCTCCTGTCCTGGCTCATCCTGAAGCGGACAGGCATCCTCTAGAGGACAAAACGCAAAAGGGCTGCCCGAAGGCAGCCCAATGCTTGATCTCTGAGCAGAGATTACTTGTAGACCGGCAGTTCCGGCGGCGGCTCGTAAGCAACAGGGGTTTCGCCACCACCGAAGACATAGCGGGCACCGGGCTCACGCGCCATCGCCCTCAAGCAGCTGCTGGCAATGCTGACGGCCGTGCTGGAGGC
>JAIXSF010000011.1 GCA_027484835.1 Rhizobiaceae bacterium
ACTGGTCATCAGACAAATCGAGTCTTCCCGATGCATTTTCAGCCGCAGTACCGCGTCTATATCGCCTTCTTTCTCTTCGCCATGTCGACGGGATCACTGTTCTCGCGGCTGCCCGACCTGCAGGTGCAGCTTTCGGTCAACAAGGCGGAGCTGGGGCTGACGCTGATCGGCATGGCGATCGGGTCCTTGATTTCGCTGACTTTGTCCTCCCCGCTGATCGTCCGGCTCGGATCGCGCACAACGCTCGCCATTTCGCTGCTGGGCGTGATGGCGCTGCTGTGCCTGATCCCGCTCCTGCCGTCTGCTCCCGTGGTCTTTACCACACTTTTCGTTATGGGTCTGCTCGCAGGCGCCCTGGAGATCTGCCTCAATGTCGAGATCGGGCGGATCGAAGCACAGGCGGGCTTCGGCATCATGAACCTCGCGCATGGCTGCTGGAGCCTCGGTTTCTTCGTCACCGCTGTCACCGCCTCCTTGGTGCGGCAGGCGGGCATCCCGATGCAGACGCACATGCATGTCCTGCTCGGGCTGATGTTCATTGTCGGCGCGGTTACGGTCGCTGGCATGAAGAACGCGCCTGCACTCACCACCGCCGGAAGCGAAGACAAGGCACCGCACTTCGCGCTGCCGACGCTTTCGCTTCTGCCGCTCTGCATCATCGGCACCTCGGCCTTCCTGATCGAAGGGGCCGGCATCGACTGGTCGACCATCTACATGGAAGAGGTTTTCGACGTTTCGCCCTTCATTTCCGGTTCCGGGCTGACGCTGTTTGCCTTCTTCATGGCGCTGGTGCGACTGACCGTCGATCCGGTGGTCGATCGTCACGGCGCACGGCTCGTCGGTCGGGTGCTGCTGACGGTCGCTGCGGCCGGCATCGCGCTCGCCTGGCTTGCACCACATCCTTATCTTGCGCTTCTCGGCTTTGCCCTCATGGGCGCCGGCTGCAGTGCGGTCTACCCCATGGCGGTGTCGGCAGCGGCCCAGCGCACCGATCGCCCCGCGGTGATCAATGTCGCGGCAATCGCGCAGATGGCCTTCGTCGTCTTCTTCCTCGGGCCACCGCTGCTCGGCTTCGTCGCCGAAGCCTTCGGCATCCGCAACGCCTATCTGGTCTGCCTGCCCTTGGTGCTCGGCTCGATCTTTGCGAGCCGCGCCCTGCCTATCGGGCCTGCCCACAGAGAGACGGCGATAGCCTGACTGTCAACGGGCCAGGAAAGTCAGCTCCTCCGGCGTCGGATCGCCGAAGATCTTGATGCCAAGCGTGGCATCGGAAATGTAGAGCAGCGCCCGCTTGCCATCTTCGGAAAAGAGAACACGGATGAAGCTCTTCTCGCATTTGTAGGGCTCGCAGGCTCGGAAAAGCTGCATGCGCTTGTCCTTGACGGTCACCTCTTCCGAGGCCAGCGCCACATATCGCGGCTGGCGCACCAGCGCGCGCACCCAGAAGGGCAGCCCCGGCTTGCCCTTGATCATCTCCATCAGACTGTCGCGATGGGCCGGAGAGGTCGCCAGGACCTGTGGCAGGTAGTTGCCGGCGAGCGAGGTGGAGGCCGTTTGGGCAATTGCAACAACTGAATGGAGCGAGAAGGCAAACAGAAGGTATATCCCGAGGATCTTTTTCATCACAATGTGCCTCCCGTGCGAGGATCTCGCATACATAGCTGACGCCTTCAAGCCGTGCCAGTTCGAGCGGCGCGCGGGTGCCAAGCTCGATGTTAACTGCTTCCCGGACCTTTTTTAGGCGTACCAGCCCGGAGCAACGTCTGCGCGATCAAAAGCCTTGTCCAATGCAGCCTGAAGTTTATGGTCATTATTCTGCTGCAGTAAAGTAGTGGCATGCTCATGGGGGACGTGGATGTTTTTAAAGGGGAGTAAGAAGTGGTTTTGCAGTGTGGCGCTGAGCGCTGCACTCCTTCCGGCTGGACCAACTTCAGTAGAAGCGCAGGATATCGGCGGGGTCATCAACTTGATGGGCCGCATGATCGAACAGGACATGCGTAACCAGCAAATACAACGCGAAGAGCGGCAGTATCAAGCTCAGCAACAGGCTGAGCGGGCGCAGCAGGTTCGCCGTGAAGTCGCCATGGTAAAACGCCTACAGACCGCCCTGCGTACTCTCGGCTTCTATAACTCCGCAATTGATGGAGACAGAGGGCCCGGGACTCGCTCTGCAGAGCAACGCTTCACTGCCGCCTTCGAGCTCCCACCGGTTGACCTCAGCGAGGGTACTATCCTTGAGATTGAAGCATACGCGGCCAGCGGATTTAGAAGCGCTTCAGAAATGCGCCGTGCCGCATCTTTGGGCTACGATAATCGCGAAGATCTCATGAATGGGGATAAAGGTGGCTTCGACAGTGCCGCCGCTTTCTATGATGCACGCCGACTCGGGTTTGACGAGGCGGAGGAATTCGAACAATTCAGCCGGTCTGGCTTCGAGTCTGCCCAACAGTTCCAAGCGGCGCGTGCTGCCGGCTTCGAAGCAAGCGCAGAATTTGAAGCCGCAAAGGCCAAGGGGTTTTCGAACAAGACCGAATACGATGAATATGTGCAGTCCGGCCTCCCCGACAGAGCAAGCTTCCTCGCGAAACGAGAGCAAATTCTGGCTGTACGCAAGGCCAATGACCAGTGCGTATCAATCGGCAGCGCTCCAAGCGTCCAGCGCGTCACAGAGGCCATGGAATCATGCCTGGTTGCGGTATCCCAGGGTGACAGCTCCCATCAATTGTCACAGGCCCTCGCCACTTCAGTGGCTGTCCTCGAGCGAGAACTGCAAAAGATCGAGGATCAGGCTGCAGATCTTAGGTCCAGTGAAATCGCTTCGACTGCGGCTCAAAGTGCTGCCACGTCTCCTGCCGGTTTTGTGAGCGAACGCGCACGCCTTAGGGACGCACTGGCGGCTGGCTCCTGTGGCTCCGCTGCTTTGGCCAACAACTGGAGCGCGGCCAAGGAGCTGTGTGAACCTGCCGTCGCAGCCGCGTTTCCTTCGGTAAAAGCCATCCAGGCAGCAGCATCAGATGAAGTCGCCAAACAGGAAGAGGCCAGAGCAGAGGCTGAGGCACAGGCACGCAAGGCCGCAGAGGAAGAGCAGGCACGGCTTTCATTGCAGGCCGCACAGCAGCGGATGGACAGCCTTATCAAAGACATTTCGGAGTTTTCCGATGCCAAGCGTCGTCTGTCCAATCCGCTTGAAGTGGCCAAGGCAGTCGTCGCGCTGAAGGCGCTGGAGACGTCAACCGATTCGACAGCCATCGAGCGGCAGGTTCTGGCGTTGGACACCTTGCTCAAGTCAGAGACGGAATACACCAAGTTCCTCGATGAACGGATGCAGGCGCAGGATATCGCCCGCACCAATGCACGGGCAACGGCTTTGTCGGAGCTGCAGCGTTCGAGCAAGTTCATCCAGGACTATGTGTCCCGCAACATGTTGAGTGCTGCAGCCGGCGATCTGCTGACACTGCAGGGTACCATCGAAGCTGCGATTGCCAGTGGACAGGACGAGGTCATTTTCAGCGCCCAAAAGAATGGGGTCGAGGAAATCGGTCGACTGGGTCTCGGTGAAGAATTCTCCTCGTTTCGGCTTCTTGCAGAACCCGCCCCGTCCACAGTTGAGCAAGCCGACAATGGCCTGGCTGTCACGGATGGGAATCGTGCATTGCTCGAAGGCAATCCGCGTGACGTTCTGATCCTCGGCAACTTCACCAAATCCGCTCCGCATCTGGTGGTCAACCTTCTGGGCGAGACTGCCTTCTACGAAGGCAAAGCAGACATCTGCTGGTACCGTTCGCGTGGCGAGGCACCGTCACCGACTCCGGAATTTCTATCACTCCTAAAAGCGATGGGAATCGAAAACCTGAACGCGAAAGGTGCGTGTGGGAGTGAATTGCTGGGAACGGACCTTGTGGTTCTCGAGCGTGGCGACTTC
>JAIXSF010000014.1 GCA_027484835.1 Rhizobiaceae bacterium
CCGGATGCGAAGTCGTCGAAGGCCTTTTCGGTTACACGGATGATATGCGCCCGGACGAAATCTGCGCCTTCGCGGGCGCCGTCTTCCGGGTGCTTCAGCGCGCATTCCCATTCGACAACGGCCCAGCCGTCGAAATCGTTCGCTGCCATCTTCGAAAAAATCGCGCCGAAATCGACCTGTCCATCGCCCAGGGAGCGGAAGCGCCCGGCGCGATTGACCCAACCCTGATAGCCGCCATAGACGCCCTGCCGGCCTGTCGGATTGAATTCCGCGTCCTTGACGTGGAACATCTTGATCCGGTCCTTGTAGATGTCGATGTTGTCGAGATAGTCGAGGCACTGCAGCACATAGTGCGACGGGTCGTAGAGCATGTTGGCGCGGGAGTGGTTCTTCACGCGCTCCAGGAACATCTCGAAGGTCACGCCATCATGCAGATCTTCGCCCGGATGGATCTCGTAGCAAACGTCGACACCCTGCTCCTCGGCATAATCGAGGATCGGCAGCCAGCGCTTTGCGAGTTCATCGAAGGCAGTCTCGACCAGACCGGCCGGGCGCTGCGGCCAGGGATAGATATAGGGCCAGGCAAGCGCGCCCGAGAAGGTCGCATGCGCCTTGATGCCGAGATTGCGTGAGGCCTTCAGCGCGTACTTGACCTGCTGCACCGCCCATTCCTGGCGGGCTTTCGGATTGCCGCGCACCTCCGGTGCCGCAAAGCCGTCGAAGGCTTCGTCATAGGCCGGATGAACCGCGACCAGCTGCCCCTGAAGGTGAGTGGAAAGCTCGGTGATCTCGACGCCATTCTGGCGAGCCACACCGGCGAGCTCGTCGCAATAATCCTTGGATTCAGCCGCCTTTTTCAGGTCCATCAGCTGGCCGGCCCAGGTCGGGACCTGCACGCCGACATAGCCCTTTTCGGCGGCCCACTTCGTAATCCCATCCCAGGTATTGAACGGTGCGGCATCACCCGCAAACTGGCCGAGAAAGATCGCCGGTCCCTTGATCGTCTTCATGAATTCTCCTCCCTGAGTATTCCTGCAACGTTTCCGTGAACGATTACAGGAGATGGAATTTCGACACAACCGCAATGATGTTCACAGCGGAAATCTGCCCGGGAAAACCCGGGCAGACCATGGCGTTGAAGTCCTGCGGATCAGAACGGCGAATCCGGGAAGTAGTAGTTCTTCGCGTTGTCAGGCGTGATCAGCGTCGCGTCGAGCGTGTAGGTGCCATGCACCGGAACGCTGTCGTAGAGGGCAGCAGCCGTCATTTCCATCGCCGTGCCAACCATCGACGGCGGATAGAGAACGTTGACTGGAACCATCTTGTCGCCGTCCATGACCTTCTTGATCATGTCCTTCGAACCGGCACCACCGATGATGTACTGGATATCGGTACGGCCAGCCTGTTCGATCGCCTGCAGCACGCCGACAGCCATGTCGTCGTCCTGGCACCAGACCACATCGATCTTCGGATACTTGGTCAGGTAGTCCTGCATGACCTTGAAGGCGTCGTCGCGGTTCCAGTTGCCGAACTGGCGATCAAGGATCTTCACGTTCGAGCCGGCGATGCCCTTGTCGAAACCGTCCTGACGCTGCTGGTCGATCGGAATCGGCATGCCGCGGATGACGACGACTTCGGCGTCCGGTGTCTTCTCGGCGATGTACTTGCCGGCGACTTCACCGAGAGCCGGATTGTTGCCGGCAACGTAAAGGTCACGGACGGTGTTGTCGTTCACCGACGGTGCGCGGTCGACGAGAGCGACGAACTTACCGCTGTCCTTGATCTGGCGGATGGCATTGACCAGCGGATCCGGATCCGTCGGCAGGATGACGAGCGCATCGATGCCCTGCGTGGCAAGATCCTGCACGGCATTCGCCTGGCTGGACGGATCAGCGGAGGTCTTGACGACCACGTTGAGGCCCGGATGACGCTCCATGAGCTGCTTGGCAATACGCTCGGCGTGATAGATGACGCCCGATGTCCAGCCATGCGTCGCAGCCGGGATCGAAACACCGATCGTCTTGGCGTCCTGGGCCTGCGCTGCGCCAAAGATCGACACCAGCGCGGTCATGGCGACGGCCATACCCATAAGTTTCTTGTGCATTGGTTTCCTCCCAAAGTGACGAGGGTCGAGTGTGAACGAACCGGGCGACCCTCCTGCCCGGTCGTTTCTTCACGCCTTGCGCGCCAGCGACCGCTGGACGAGCATCGCGATGATGATGATCGTGCCCTGAATGGCGCCGATCAGATATTCGGAGATGAAGTTCGAGAGCAGCATGATGTTGCCGACGAGCTCGAGGATGAAGGCACCGCAGATCGTGCCCCAGACACGCCCCGCTCCACCCTTGAGAGCCGTGCCACCGACGACGACGGCCGTAATCGCCTGCAGCTCCCATAGGATGCCTGTCGTGGCAGACGTCGAGCCGAGACGCGGCACATAGAGCAGAACGGCAATCGCCACGCAGAGCCCCTGGATGACAAAGGCGATGGTGCGCACCCTGTCGACGGCAATGCCGGAATAGCGCGCGACATCGCGGTTCGAGCCGACGGCGACGACATGGCGGCCATACCGGGTGCGGTAAAGCACGAAGGCGGCAATCGCGGTCACAACCAGAATGATGACGATCGGCACCGGCACCCCAAGGATCGAACCGAAATAGACCGGACGGTAGAGCGCTTGCTGCTCGGCATCCCGCAGCGTGATCGCACCGCCCTGGGAGAGCCAGGTCGTGAGGCCGCGGTAGATGCCCATCGTGCCGAGTGTCGCAATGAAGGGTTCGATCTTGCCGACAGTGGTGATCAACCCGTTGGCCAGACCGCAGAGCGAACCGATAATGACGGCGAGCGCCATGGCCGCCGCAATCATCAGCCCGGGATCGGCAATCGCGCCGGAATTCATGAACAGGATCATCAGGCTGGCGACGAAGGCCACCATCGAACCGACTGAGAGATCGAGATCGCCCGAGGAAATGACGAAGGTCGCGCCGACGGCGATGATCGCGATGAAGGCGGAGCGTGTCGCGACATTTGCAAGATTGGTGAGGCCGATGAAGTTCGGGTTCACCAGCGCGCCAACAATCAGCAGGATCAGAAGCGCGGCAAAGGGCGCCACGGCGCGCATATCCACATCACGCCATGTTCGGCGGGTACGGCCAGGGCCAGCGCCAGGGGTCGTCGTTTCAGTCTCGGCAGTCATGTTGTCCCGTCTCCTCCCGCGCACCTCGACTGGAGGTCACGCACCCTGAAGTCTTCGTTTTCAAGCCCGGTCTTGTCGCCGGGCTGTGCCAATCGCTCAGCTCGCCATCTGCCGTTTCAGGCCCGCGGCGTAACGCATGATCGTCTGTTCGTTGATGTCGTCGCCCTCGAGCATGCCGACCATGCGGCCTTCGCGCATGACGGCGACCCTAGTGCAAAGGCCGATCACCTCGGGCATTTCCGAGGAGATGATGATGATCGAGCGGCCCTCGCGGGCGAGCGCTGCGATGAAATGATAGATCTGCTGCTTGGTGCCGACATCGATGCCGCGCGTCGGCTCATCGATGATGATGATGTCAGGCTCGACTTCCATGATCTTGGCGAGCAGCAGCTTCTGCTGATTGCCACCCGACATGCGGCCGACCCGCACCTTCTCGTCGCGCACGCGAATGTCGAAACGGCGCTTGGCCCGCGCCATGGCCTTCGCCTCGCTGGCGGGGTCGAGGTAACCATGGCGGACGTGATTGTCCATCGACTGCAAGGTCAAGTTCGCCGTCATGCCCTCGCCGAGCAACAGCCCCTTGCCCTTGCGATCCTTGGTCATATAGGCGAGCCCGCGCCGGTTTGCTTCGCGGAAATCCTGCTGGTCGAGCACAGTGCCCTTCAGCCAGACATCGCCCGAAAGCCTTGGACGAAGCCCTGCGACCGCCTCCATCAGCTCCGTTCGACCGGAGCCGATCAGACCGGAAAAGCCGAGCACTTCGCCGCGCCTCAGATCGAAGCTGGCATTCCGCACGAAGCCTGTCGTCAGATCCTTGACCGACAGCACGACCTCTTCATCGACATTGGGTTCGTGCTTCGTTGGGTAGAGGCTCGACAATTCACGGCCGACCATGAGCTGAGCGATCGCCTCGCCATCGAGCGCCGACGTCGGCGCAGTCTTCACCCACTGCCCATCACGCAGCACCGTGACCCGGTCGGTGAGTTCCATCACCTCGTCAAGCTTGTGGCTGACGAAAACGAAACTCGTGCCACGGGCGCGCAGCTTGCGCACCTGATCGAACAGCACCTCCGTCTCGTCGCGCGACAGGACGGCCGTCGGCTCATCCATGAAGACGATCCGCGCCTTGCGGCTGATCGCCTTGGCGATCTCGACCATCTGCTTGTCGGCGACAGCCAGCGAGCTGATCAGCGCATTCTCGTCGATCCGCGACCCCAGCTGATCGAGCACGCGCCGCGCCTCGGCCCGCATGACCTTGCGGTCGAGTACGCCGAAACGCGTCACCTCGCGGCCGAGAAACAGGCTCTCGGTGACCGTTAGATGATCGGCAAGATTGAATTCCTGGTGAATGAGCACGATGCCGAGCGCTTCGGCCGAGCCATTCGCCGGCAGGATCACCGGTTCGCCGTCGAGCAGGATGCGCCCCGCAGTCGCCTGCTCGAAGCCCGATAGTATCTTCACGAGCGTCGATTTGCCGGCACCATTCTCGCCCATGAGCGCATGAACCTCGCCCGGCAACACGTCGAAATCGACGCTGAACAGCACCTGCACGTCGCCAAATGATTTGGAGATACGCTCCGCCACGAGCACGGGTGTCCGCGCTTCGCCCCCAGCCAATGTCATGCAATCCTCCCGGCGGCTCCTCAACCGCTATGCCATCCCGTGTAAACCTTTACATGGCCCATGTAAAGGTTTACATCATCCGATCATGGGGACAATTTGAGCCCTGCCGGCTTTCGCAGCCGCAACAGGAACGGTAAGGTCTCCAACGATTCCATGCGGATAGGGGGATGGAGCCGCGTGCCGAATTCAGCACCAGCAACGATCGAGGATGTGGCGCGCATCGCGGAAGTGTCGATCGCGACGGTGAGCCGTGCGATCCACACGCCCGACAAGGTGGCGAAATCCACGCGGCAGCGGGTGAACCAGGCCATCGCCATCACCGGCTACACGACCAATGCCATGGCGCGCTCGCTGCGCATGGGCCGGTCGAACATGATCCTGATCCTGGCCCCAGATATCGGCGACCCCAACTTTTCCTCGACCCTGATCGGCCTCGAGAACGAAGCTCGCGCCCATGGCTATGGCGTCCTGATCGGCCATACCCAGAACGACCCCGAACGTGGCCTCGAATACCTGAAATTCCTCAGTTCCGGCCAGGCAACAGGCCTGGTACTGTTCACCGGCCACGAGCCTTTCGGCCACCAGGTGCTCGGCCAGCGCCTGCCGCCGTCGGTCGCCGTCTTCGAACCCGTCTTCGGCTCAAAGATTTCCTATGTCGGCGTCGATGATGTGGCAGGCGCCCGCAAGGCCGCCGAACACCTGCTATCGGCCGGCCACCGCTCCATCGCCTTCATCGGCGACAGCAAGACGCGGCTCGGCCATCAGCGCCGCCGCCAGGGCTTCGACATCGCGCTGGACGCCGCCCGCATTCCGCCCCATCAGCGCTTCGTGCTGGAAGGCGAAGGAACGATCGAAAGCGGGCGCCTAGCCGTCGAACAGCTTTTCATGCGCGACCAACTGCCCTCCGCCTTCATGTGCGTCAACGATGCCACCGCCGTCGGCGTATTGAACGGCCTCACCGCCCGCGGCTACGACCTGCCACACGACTTCTCCGTCATCGGTTTTGATGACGTGCCCCAGGCGACCTATGTAAACCCCGCGCTTACCACCATCCGCCAGCCCCGCACGGCGATTGGTCGCCAGGCGATGTCACTGCTGATCAAGTCGCTGGGTGACCGCACAATGGAGCGCCAGGAGATCCTGCTGATGCCGGATCTGATTGTGCGGGGGTCTGTCACGGGGCCTGCGCGGCGATAAGGCGATACAGCAGCGCTATTGGATCTGCACGTGGATGTGGTCGTCGTGACGCGCGGCGCGGCACCCCTGGAAGCGGACGGCTGGAGCCGCAACGCCCAGCGCATCCGTGAGATGCGGCTCAAGAAAAACTTTCTCGACCCCATACTCGGCAACGCCTGTCTCCGCGAGCCAGGAAACGGCCGCGCGCATTCGCTCGGGCTCGATCCCGTAGACAGGAAACAACGGCTGTAGCCATGCGAGATCCCAGCGCGTCGTCAGCCAGTCATCACGCCCGGCACAAGGCTGCGTGTCCGTTGAATTCGGTTGCTCGAAGGCGAAATAGCCAATTGGCGATCGCGTGACGCCATTGAGGAAGCGATCCTTGCCGTCGCGATAGTAGAACGCAAGATCCAGCTTCCGGCCATCGGCATGGGAAAGATGCGGCAGCAGCGGAAATCCGTCGATGAACGGAAAGTTGGCATCCAGCGCAACAGTGACCGTGCCAGGGAAACGCGCATCCATATGGTCCGCCAGCCCTTCGGCCATCCGCAACAGGCCGGGCGTGACATAGTTCCGGTTGAGGGCACAGTAGAGGGGCGATCGCACAACGAGATGATCCGCTGGCTTGGCAAAGCAGGAGAGCGCTACGCGGCCGAAATGCGGGGCGATGAACGTCGCGGCGTGGGTTACGCCTATGTATAAGGCAAAGAAAAGGCTGAGCCTTGCAAGCACGCTACCAAGGCGCAAAACCCTGGCCACACCGAGTGTCGCAACATAGGCGAGACCTCCGAGCTGTGTCAGCGCTGTAAGCAGAATGAAAAGAATAATCCTGATCGCGATTTTCGCCATGGAAACACTTAGGTGCTGAAACTGTTAGGAGGCTGAGGGAACGCACGACTGAATGCAACTGCGGCTGTAACTGCACCTCTGTCGGCGCCCGCACTTCTTGGCATACCCGCCAGCTGCCCCTATGTTGGCAGCCCACGATTTATGATCGGAATACCCCATGAGTGTCGCTTTCACCAAAGAAGAGAGTTCGGAAACCGCAGCAGAACTCCATCTGCCGGACCGACCGATCTCGCAGCACCCGAACCTGGTGACGGCGCAAGGGCTGGCGCGGCTTGAGGCCGAGGCGGAAGAGGCCCGCATCGCCTATCTCGCGGCACAGGCGGTCGAGGATGTGAACGAGCGGCGTCGCCAGTCGGCGGTCCCCTATCGTGACCTCAAATACCTGACGGAGCGTCTGCGCACCGCGCAGGTCATCCCGGCACCGGAGAGCAATGCAGTCGTCGCTTTCGGCAGCAAGGTCACCTTCGAGCGAGACGACGGCCGCGTCCAGACCTACCGTATTGTCGGTGAGGACGAGGCTGATCCCAAGACCGGCTCGATTTCCTTCGTTTCGCCTGTCGCCGCGCGGCTGATGGGCAAGGCTGTCGGCGATGTGGTGACGGTTGGCGATCAGGAACTGGAGATTACCGCGATCGGGTGAATAACTGCCGGACGAAACCGCCCGACGCTCGTCATCCTCGGGCTTGTCCCGAGGATCTATTGCCGCCGGCAGGCGTTCGACGCTTGCGGTGGAGACCATGCAGTCTCACAGACTTCCGTCTACCGCCTCACCCGCAGCAACCTTCGCTAGATCCTCGGGACAAGCCCGAGGATGACGATCCGTTTGGCGTCATACCGAGGCCTGCAACGGACGTCGCAAATTCGTCAACGTCGTCATCCTCGGGCTTGTCCCGAGGATCCACTGCCACCTGCTGCAACCTCGACCCTCCTGGCGACCGCGGCTCCCGCCCAGCATCCCTGAGAAGTCTCAATCGCAGCGACCCGCGGCAGATCCTCGGGACAAGCCCGAGGATGACGACGGTTGAGGAATGCGAAAGGCCGGGACGCTTTCGCGCCCCGGCCCTCAAACGCACTCAAAACGTCGAAATCAAACGTAGCGGTTGACCACGTTCTCCAGCAGTTCCTGCTTGCCGGAAACCGGCTGCGGGTTGACGTTCTGGGCTTCGACGCGGGCAGCGATGGCGTCGAGGCTTTCCTCGCCGCGCAGCATCTTCTGGTTCTCGGCCTTGTCCCAGCCGGCGTAACGGCTGTTGAGCGGTGCCGACAGCGCCTTGTCCTCGACCATCTTGGCAGCAGCCTTCAGGCCGCGGGCGCAGCAATCCATGCCACCGATATGGCCGATCAGCAGGTCTTCGGCGTCGAGCGACTGACGGCGCAGCTTGGCGTCGAAGTTGGTGCCACCGGTGGTGAAGCCGCCGGCCTGCAGGACCTGGTAGTAAGCCAGCGCCATTTCCGGAACATTGTTCGGGAACTGGTCGGTATCCCAGCCCGACTGGTAGTCGTTGCGGTTCATGTCGATCGAGCCGAAGATGCCGAGCGCATTGGCAAGTGCCAGCTCGTGTTCGAAGGAGTGGCCGGCGAGGATCGCATGGCCCTGCTCGATGTTCACCTTCACTTCGTTCTCGAGGCCGTAGCGCTTCAGGAAGCCGTAGACGGTGGCAACGTCGTAGTCATACTGATGCTTCGACGGCTCCTGCGGCTTCGGCTCGATCAGGATCGCGCCCTTGAAGCCGATCTTGTGCTTGTATTCGACGACGAGGTTCAGGAAGCGGCCCATCTGGTCGAGTTCGCGGGAGAGATCGGTGTTGAGCAGCGTCTCGTAGCCTTCACGACCGCCCCACAACACGTAGTTCTCGCCGCCGAGACGCTGCGTCGCATCGAGGCAGGTCTTCACGGTCGCAGCAGCAAAAGCAAAGACATCCGGATCCGGATTGGTCGCCGCACCCGACATATAGCGGCGATGCGAGAACATGTTCGCCGTGCCCCAGAGCAGCTTGACGCCCGTCTCTTCCTGCTTCTTGGCGAAGTAGTCGACGATCTCGTTCAGGTTCTTGGTGTTCTCGGCAAAGCTGTTGCCCTCAGGGCGAACGTCGGCGTCGTGGAAGCAGTAATAGGGCGTGCCCAGCAGCTGGAAGAATTCGAAGGCGACATCGGCCTTCAGCTTCGCCGCGTCCATCGTGTCCTTGAACCAAGGACGCTCGAAGGTGTTGCCGCCGAACGGGTCGGTGCCCGGCCAGACAAAGGTATGCCAATAGGCAATCGCAAAGCGCAGATGGTCTTCCATGCGCTTGCCAAGCACGACTTCGTCCGGATTGTAGTGGCGGAAGGCCAGCGGATTGGTGCTGCCTTCGCCCTCGTATTTGATCTTCTGGATATTGCCGAAGAAACCTGTCGACATGGGTAGTCCTCCTTGGTGTGTTGTTACTGCCCGCCCCGCGAGAGGGAGGGAGGAATTCAAAGTCCCCGGATTGCCGGATAGAGTGCCCGGTAGCGGCCATAAGCCGTCTCGTAGGCCGAGGTGAGTGCCTTGACCGGCTCGACCGTCTCATCCGTCGCGGGTGCCGTGCAGACCGACAACGGATCGGCACCCGTCGCTGCGATCAGCCCCAGACGGGCGGCTCCGAAGGCCGCACCGAAATCGCCATCGGCGGGAATATCGACCGGCATGTCCAGAGCCGTCGCGATCGAAGACAGCCAGTAGCGCGAGCGCGAACCACCGCCGATCGCCGTCACGCGGTCGATTTTCGTGCCAGCAGACTTCAATGCTTCCAGGCTGTCGCGGATTGCGAAGGTGACGCCTTCCAGCACCGCCTGCGTGAGCACGGCGCGATTACTCTCGTGTCCGAGGCCGATGAATGCGCCGCGGATTTTCGCGTCATTATGCGGCGTACGCTCGCCGGAAAGATACGGCAGGAAAGTCACGCCGGACGGCGCCTTCAAGGTGTCGCCGAGCTCGGCGGTGAGTTCCCCTGCCGACAAGCCCGTCACGCCGGAATGCCAGTTGAGCGCATCGGTCGCCGACAGGATGACCCCCATCTGGTGCCAGGTGTTGGGCAGCGCGTGGCAAAAGGCATGCACGGCACTTTCCGGCTTCGGCAGGTAGGAACCATTGGCAGCGAAGAGGACACCCGAAGTGCCGAGCGAGACGAAAGCCTGACCCTCGGCCACGGTGCCCATGCCGCAAGCGGAAGCCGCGTTGTCCCCTGCCCCGCCGGCCACGACGACGTCCGCGCCAAGGCCCCATTTGGCGGCAAGCTCGGCCCGCAACGTGCCGGCACGATCGGTCCCTTCCACGAGCCCCGGCATCTGCTCGACAGTCAGGCCCGTTGCTTCAAGCAGTTCGCTTGACCAGGCGCGCTTGCCGGTGTCCAGCCAGCTGGTGCCGGCCGAATCCGACATGTCGGAAAGATATTCACCTGTGAGCCAGAGCCGCAGGTAATCCTTCGGCAGCAAGACCTTTGCCACCCGGGCGAAGATGTCGGGCTCATTGTTCTTCACCCAGGCCAGCTTTGGGGCCGTGAAACCCGGGAAGACGATATTGCCTGTCAGCGCCCGAAAGCGCGGATCGGCGTCGAGTGCCGCTGCTTCGGCATGACTGCGCGTGTCATTCCAGAGGATGCAGGGTCTGAGCACCTGATCCTTGGCGTCAACCAGGGTCGCGCCATGCATGTGGCCGGACAGGCCGATGCCCTTGACGGCGGCGAGTTCCTTCGGATGCGAAGCCTTGAGCGCCGCGATCGCCTCATCGGTCGCCGTGAGCCAGCCGCCGGCCGACTGTTCAGACCAACCGGGATGCGGACGCTGCACGGTCAGGGCCGCATGACCGACGCCGACCACCTTCTGATCGCCATCGATCAGCATGGCCTTCACACTCGATGTGCCGAGATCCAGTCCCAGATACATGGATAACCTCCCATTGCTCTGCCTTCAGGGCAGATTGTCCTTCAAGAATATGTCGATACGAATGCGCTCCTGAGCAGCAACAACGGGCAGCCCGTCAGCCTTCGCCTTCAGGACACGGATCGCGCTGCGCACCTCATGGCCGGCATCCTGGTTCAGCACCGCATCGATCAACCCCGATTGCAGAGCCCCACGCGTCGTCTCCGTCAACTCATGGGCAACGACCACCGGGCGGCGTTCGGCCGGCAGGCGCTCCAGCGCCTTGACGAGGCCGCGGTTGCCGGCACCGAGACTGTAGAGCCCGACGATGTCATCCCGACTGGAGAGCAGCGCTGAAACCAGCTTCTCCACGACGACGGGATCATCGCGACCCTCGAGGACGGGCAGCAAGCCCAGCCCCGTGAAATCCTGCGCGACGGCGAAGGCGAAGGCCTCGCAACGCTCGCGGTGATCGCGCACCAGCATGGAGCCCGCGAGCACGGCGACCGCACCCTGCCGCCCGCCAGTGAAGCGCCCGAGGAGGCTGGCAGCTGTGCGCCCGGCTGCTGCATTGTCGATGCCGGCATAGTGATCGCGGGCGGATCCCGAGAGATCCGACACCAGCGTCACCAAGGGAATTCCGGCCGAAATGATCTCGGCAGCGGCAGCCGCCACGTCGGGTGCATCCACGGCGACGAAGGCGATACCGGCAGGCTGTTCGGCAGCGGCCTTTTTAAGGGCGCTTGCCAGCGCGGCGGCATCAAAGGCTGGCACGTCGACGAGACGGATCGCGATCCGTTCAACCCCGGCCCGCTCTTTTGCCTCGTCCAGCGCAAGTCTCAGACCCCGCATGAAAGAGTTGTCATTGGACGGAATGAGAAAGGTGAGCGGGTAGGTCCGGCCCTTGGCAAGGTTTGCAGCCGCAACGTCGCGCACGAAGCCGAGCGTTTGTACCGCCTGATCGACTTTCTCGCGCGTGCGGGCACTGACCCCCGGTCGCCGGTTCAAGACCCGGTCGACGGTGGCCAGACTAACGCCTGCATGGCTGGCGATGTCATGGACGGTTGGCTTCATTCTCTCCTCCGGCGCCTGTCCTACACCAGCGGATGAGGTACGTAAATCAGAAATTTGATGTACGTACCTCTTTCTCAGATAAAAAAAGGCCGCCCCGTGTTCGGGACGGCCAGGTCTTGGAGATCAACGAGAAGGTGGACCTTCAAGCTTATGCGGAGATGGCGGTGCTCAGTGCCCTGCACCCGCAGGTGCAGCACCCTTTGGCTTCTGCACCATCATCACCATGAACACGAGGGCGATGAAGAGGACAGTCAGCCCCATGAAGACATCGATGAAGGAGAGCAGCCAGGCCTGCTGCGTCACGACACCCGACAGCTTCTTGATCGCCACCGCCGTACCGTCGAGGCCATAGCTGTCATAGTTCGCCCCCACGCTCGCGAGCCAGTCCAGCGCGGCCTGGTTGCTCCAGCTGACCTGCTCCGAGAGCCGGGCATAGTGGTCGTCGGTCCGTTGGGTCAGCATGGTATTGATGATGGCGAGTCCGACGGCACCACCAAGGTTGCGCGTCAGGTTGAAGAGGCCGGAGGCGTTCTTCATCCGGTCGGGCGGCAGTGTCCCGAGCGCCAGATTGTTTATCGGCACCATGCAGATCATCAGCGAACAGCCACGCAGGATCTGCGGCACGAGCAGCTCATAGAAGTCCCAGTCCGCCGTGATCCCCGTCATCATGTAGGTGCCCATCGCAAAACCGACGAAACCGATCATCATCATGACGCGTGGATCAAGCTTGCTCGACAAGGCACCGGCGATTGGCGCGGTGAGGAACATCGCGGCACCCGAGACGAACATGGTCTCACCGATCATCAGCGAGTCGTAACCACGGATGCGTCCGAGATAGAGCGGATAGAGATAGGTGAGGCCATAGAGACCGACGCCCATGACGAAGGAGAAAAGCGAGCCGAAGGCGAAATTCGCATTCGAGAAGGCTCTGAGGTCAACGACCGGGAAATCCACCTTGAACACGCGGCGGAAGAAGATGAAGCCGCCGATCACCATGGCAATCGTACCCATGACGATATGGTGGTCGTTGAACCAGTCCTTGTTGTTGCCCTCTTCCAGCACGAACTCCATCGAACCGAGGAACACGGCCATGGAGGCCAGCCCCCACCAGTCGAATTTCTTGAAGAGGCTGTATTCCGGCTCGTCGAAATCGATCAGGCTCCAGGCCGCAGCGGCAACGAGCACGCCGGGAATGACGTTGATCAGGAAGAGCCAGTGCCAGGACATGGCATGGCTGATATAGCCGCCGATCGTTGGTCCGATTGTCGGTGCCAGCGTGGCGACGAGGCCAACCATGGGCGAAACGATATTGCGCTTGGAGGGCGGGAAGATCGTGAAGGCGGCGGCGAATACCGACGGGATCATGCCACCGCCGATGAAGCCCTGAATGGCACGGTAGACGATCATCTGTTCGATATTCGTCGCCGTCGCGCACAGCGCGCTCGACAGGGTGAAGCCTGCCGCACAGATGGTGAAGAGCACCCGCGTCGACAGAATACGGGCAAGCACGCCCGACAGCGGGATCATGATCACTTCAGCGATCAGGTACGAGGTCTGCACCCAGGCAATCTCGTCCGAGCCTGCGCCGAGACCCGCCTGGATTTCGGCTAGCGAGGCCGAAACGATCTGGATGTCGAGGATCGACATGAACATGCCGAAGACCATCGCCAGAAAGGCCAGAACGCGTTTTGGGTCCATCCGCTCCTCGACTGGTGCCGAAGGAGCGATGTCTGGGGTGGAAACTGCGGCCATGACGTGGCCCTTTCGCTAACGACTGCCGGTGGTTTACTTCGCGGCAAGCGCCTGGCCCTCAGGGGCCGTGCGGGTGTCGACGTCGACGATGACGCTCAGGCCGGCACGCAAGTGGCCACCGGCAAGCGCGTCCTTGGGAAGCGCGATGCGCACAGGCACGCGCTGGACAACCTTGGTAAAGTTGCCCGTGGCATTTTCCGCCGGCAGCATCGAGAAGATGGCACCGGATGCCGGAGCGATCGACGTGACCGTCCCTTCGAGCGGCTGATCGCCATAGGCGTCCACGTGGATCGAGACCTTGGAGCCAGGAACGAGATCGGCGATCTGCGTTTCCTTGAAATTGGCCTCGATGTAGAGCTCGCTGGTCGGCACGAGCGCGGCCAGACGCTTGCCGGCCGACACGAGGTCGCCAGCCTGGACTGCCAGGTTGCCGACGACACCGTCATACGGCGCCTTGAGGACGGTGAAATCGAGGTCGCGCTTCGCCTTGTCGATGGCGAGCTGCTGCAGGTGAACTGCGCTCAGCGCCTCTTCGCGCTGGGCTTTCAGGAGTGCGAGATTGGCGTCAGCCGAAGAAACCGCGGCCTGGCCGGCCACGAGATTGGCCTGAGCCTGATCGAGCGCCACCTGGGCGTTGTCGAGATCGGCCGTCGTTCCTACCGACTTGGACGCGAGATCGCGGGCCCGCCTTGCCGTGATCTCCGCGCCGCGGACGGCAGCTTGCAGCGAACCGAGCTGAGCCTGGGCCTGCGCAATGGTTGCCTGACCGCCGATGATCTGCGCATCGATGCGCTTGACCGACAACTCGGCACTTTCCTTGCCGGCAAGCGCTTGCTCGTAGGCAATCTGGTAGTCGCCACCGTCGAGGGTGACGAGCGGGTCGCCGGCGTGGACCACCTGATCGCTGGTCACATTAACCTTGTCCACGTAACCGGAAACCTTGGGCGAGATGATCGCGATGTCACCTTCGATATAGGCGTCTTCCGTCGACACCAGGAAGCGACCCTCGGTCCACCAGCCATAACCATACCAGGCCCCGCCAGCGAGCAGGGCGGCAAGCAGAACGGGCAGCACGGGGCTACGCTTTTTCGTTTTCGCGGCAGGCGGCTCGGTGGTTGGTGTGGGGCTCCCTGCATCCGTTTCCGTCACGGGCGCGGCCTCATTCCGGTCGACTGGAGCGGGAGTGGAACGAAGGGCGGTGGATCTTTGCGTCGCTGACATGACATGGACCGGGAATGGGTTAAACTAATTCGAACTGAACCGTTCGGTTCGATTGACATAGAGCGTTTTTTCCCCCATATCAAGGACAATTCCCGACGACGTTCCGTCATAACCTCGATTGAGTTAATTTTCCGAGGCGAGATGTTGAGACAGGTGATGAAGCAGGACCAGATGGATACGATGACTGCCCAGATGTGTGGGTCGGCCGGACGATTTGCGGCCGGTGCCGATCCCGTCAAACGCGGCCAGATTCTCGATGGCGCCAAGCGCGTCTTCATGAAGCTCGGCTTTGATGCTGCCAGCATGAACGACGTGACCCGTGAAGCAGGCGTGTCGAAAGGGACCATCTACGTCTATTTCCAGAGCAAGGAAGATCTGTTCGGCGCCCTGGTCGAGCGCGAAAAGAGCGTCTTCGACGAGGCGATCAGACAGGTTCTGGCGGAAAGCACCAACGTCGAAGAAGGTCTGCGGCGTTACGCCCTCGCCCACGCCCACTTCATTCTCGACACCGAGATGATACCGACGATGCGCATCCTGATGGGTGTGCTCGATCGCATGCC
>JAIXSF010000452.1 GCA_027484835.1 Rhizobiaceae bacterium
CCATCCTGCGATCGGCCGGATGCGGCGAGGCCACGATCCCGACAACGCGCATGACGTTCAACACGCCGGCACAGAAGCCGATCAGCAGCATGACGATCATGCCCCATGGCCCCGTACCCACAAAGTAATCGAAAAGATAGCCCAGAAGCGCACCAACGATGATCGCGGAGATAAACTCGCTCGAGATTTTCATCGCCAGACCGTAACCCCTCCGGGTTTCGTCGGCGTTGATCTCGGCTCGCTCCTCGTCTCTGACCTTCCCATCCCGCACTGCGAGTTCGGCGGCCAATCGTCTGCGGCGCTCTTCCAGATCTTCTTCCCGGTGGTCCGTCATGGCTCTCTCCGCCCGTTGCCTGTTTCAAGGGCCGCTCATCCGCCCGAATTGAATGCAGAAACGGCGAGATAGAAACCCTTCTGGCCCGCTTTGAAGTCGGGCGCACCATAATTTTGAGGCCATGCATAGTCAAGGCATCAGACCGCCAAGTTTCACCACAAATTAACCGATAAAAATCATATACTTAAGTCCAATATGCCGATTCGACGCAGATGACGGACGCCAATTCCGGTCAATTGGCCGCAAGGACCGGCTAGAATCTGCCACATTCACGCGGAAGTGCCACGAATGTCATCCGAGCGTCGCGCAGTCACCGACAAGGGCGTTGCGGATCGGGCATCGACATGGGAGCGTTGAGTCGGGTGTACTCTTCGAGGCCGGCCATGGCGCGCTTTTTCATACGCATTCTGATCAGCATCGTGGTCGGCTGGACGGTCGGTGTGCAGGCGGCATTCGCCTTCGGGCCTGAGGGCAATCTGACGCCGATGATCTACATCTTCGTCACCGTACCTCTGACCTATGCCGCGTCGTTCCTGATCGTGCCCTTGCTCAGCAACTGGCTCGACCGGCTGCGCTAGAGGCTCAGCTCCAGCCGCCGCCATAGGTGCGGTAGAAGATGTGCTTGCCGATCTTCTCGACGCGTTTCATCGTCGGGCCCCAGGCGGGGCTGACATAGGTTGCGTGGTAATGGGTCGCCGAGCCGACGTCCTTGAACCAGATCTTGCCCGCGGTCACAGCCATGGCGATCTCCTTGGCGATCTTCCAGTGGCGTGGGGACGTGATGATGTCAGGGATGCGGTCGCAGGCGAAGGAGAATTGGCAACGGTTGCGCCAGTCCTCGTTCTGATAGACGACGCCGCAGATCGTATCGGGATAATGCGGATTGCGGACCCGGTTCAAAATGACCTGGGCAACGGCGGCCTGGCCCTTCACCGATTCTCCGCGGGCTTCGAAATAGATCCCTTCCGCCAGGCACTTCTGTTCCTTGTCGGTGAAGACGCTGGCCGGCAGCGGCGTTGCAGCCCAGGCGTGGTCCTGCGGGCCGATTTCGGGGACGAAGCGGCCCTGGTCCGGCTGCTTCTCGGTCAGAATGCTGTCGAAGGGTGAGACGGTGGCATAATCGGGTGCCGGTGGGGCGTAGGCGGTGGCGAGCACATCCGGCACCGGATTGGTTACGAGATCGGCGATCATCGGCGGCAGCATGGGATCGACGGCCGGCTTCTCGCGTTTGAAGTAGAAGCTGGCAAGCTCAACCGGCTTTGCCTTTTCCTCATCGCGGGCGAAAACGGACGGCGCCTTCAGTTCCGGCTCCATCAGCGAGCTCGTACGCTGGAGGATCGATCCGGCGGTAAAGGCACGCGGAGGAAGCATCGGTTCGACGGCGACCACCCTGCCCTTCTTCTGGTCGCGGGTGACGCGCATTTCGTCCGGCAGGGCATCCGGGGCAGCCTTGCCGCCGTCGAACGCGATGCGGCGGCCGTCGGGAAGGATGAGACCTGCGCCCCCGGACAGCGCTTCCGTGCCTTCTTCCTCCGAAAAGGCGAGGTTCGCCTCATGGATCGAGCCGGCTGGCGTCGTGGTCATCACCATGCGCCAGTTGCTCGTGCCACGGTCAAGGCCGGTCAGCAGGCCGGCCATGTCTGCCTGGGCGGCGACGGAGGGAAAGATGAGCCAGGCCGCAAGGCCGAAGACCAGGGGAGAGGTCCAATTCTCCAGGCGGGAGAGGACCTTCTTCGAAGGACAAAACTTGAGACGCAAGGTCACACTCCAACTCATACCGACACGGGCCCGGCGTGCCGGAACCCAACAGGATTACATTAGCGAAATATCTCTCGTTAACCTTGATGCTTGGTTAACGCCGCATCACAGCTTTGCGAGCCGGAAGCCCGGAAATGCAAAAGGCCGCCCGGATCCGGACGGCCTTTTCTGAAACCAATGTCTCGCCAGTCAGATGATGACGTGCGAGCCGAGTTCGATCACCCGGTTGGCCGGCAGACGGAAGTAGTCCGACGGGTCGGCCGCTGCATCTGCCAACGCGATGTAAAGGCGGTCCTGCCAGTGCGGCATACCCATGCCCTGCCCCGCGACCAGCTTGCGGCGGCCGAGGTAGAATGAGGTCGACATGATGTCGAACTTCAACCCTCCGCGGCGAAGGCTCGCCAGAGTCTTCGAGACGTTCTGCGTTTCCATGAAACCGAAACGGATCTCGACCCGCGAGAAGCGTTCGGACAGTTCCTCGACCTCGAAGCGATCTTCCTCGGCAATTCTCGGGCGTCCGAGCGTGCGAATGGTCAGGATGATGTTGCGTTCATGAATGACGTGATTATGCTTGAGGTTGTGCATCAGCGCTGCCGGTGCACGGGTCGGATCGCTGGTCAAAAAGATCGCGGTTCCGGCGACGCAGGCCGGGCCATGCTCGCCCTTCTTCTCGATCATGCCGATGAAGGCTTCCAGCGGTATGTCATCACGACGGGTCTTCTGAAAGATGATCGCGGTGCCCCGGCGCCAGGTCCACATGACGATGGTGAAAGCGGCCGCAAACAGCACGGGCACGTAGCCACCGTCATGGATCTTCAAGAGGTTTGCACCAAGGAAGACCAGTTCCAGAACCAGAAGCGGCGTGAGCACGGAGACGGCCAGCAGAAGGCTCCAGTTCCACTTCTTGCGGACAAACTCGAACGCCATGATCGTGGTGACGACCATCGCCCCGGTGACCGAAATGCCATAGGCGGTGGCGAGCGCTTCCGAGCTTTCGAAAAGCAGCACCAGCGTCAGGACGCCGACGAGCAGCAGCGTGTTGACCGACGGCAGGTAGATCTGGCCCGTCTGGGTTTCGGAGGTGAAGAGGATCTGCATGCGCGGCAGGAAGCCGAGATGGATTGCCTGGCGCACCAGCGAGAAGGCGCCGGTGATGACCGCCTGACTGGCGATGATCGTGGCGAAGGTTGCAAGGATGACGATCGGCAGCAACGCCCAGGACGGGAACATCAGGTAGAAGGGATCGGATGCCGTCGAGGGATCGCTGAGCACCAGGGCGCCCTGACCAAGGTAATTGAGCACGAGTGCCGGGAAGATCAATACGAACCAGGCGAGCTGGATTGGCTTGCGGCCAAAATGCCCGAGGTCGGCGTAAAGCGCTTCGGCACCGGTGACCGTGAGGAAGACCGCCCCCAGCACGACGATACCGAGGAACCCCTCCCGGAGCAGGAAGGTCACGGCATACCAGGGGTTAAAGGCTGCAAAGATGCCGATATCATCGAAGATGTGATAGATGCCGCCGGCCGCCATGACGAGGAACCAGACGGCCGTAATCGGGCCGAAGTAGCGGGCGACAGCGCCCGTGCCCCGTGACTGCACGGCAAACAGGCCGATCAGGATGGCGAGCGAAATCGGCACGATGAAAGCGGTCATGTCGGGCGCGACAAGCTTGAGGCCTTCGACCGCGGAGAGCACCGACAGTGCCGGCGTAATCATCGAATCGCCAAGGAACAGGGCAGCACCCACCAGGCCCAGTACCATGAGGATCGGTCCATGGCCGTTGGCAGTCTTCGACAGAAGCGCCAGAAGCGACAGCGTGCCGCCTTCGCCGTCATTGTCGGCGCGCAGCAGGAAGAGGACGTATTTCAGCGTCACGATGATGGTCAGCGACCAGATCATCAGGGAGATCAGACCGATGACTTCAACACGGGTGATCCCGTCGACGCCGATCGGCTTCAGGGCCTCGCGAAAGGCATAAAGCGGGCTGGTCCCGATATCGCCGTAGACAACGCCGACGGAGCCGAGCGCGAGGATCAGAAGACTGCGTGCATCTTTCGGACCAGCCTCGGGCTGGTGATCAGTCTGTTGCATGGGACTACAGGCTCTTCAGAGCCAGCCTTTCCAACGGAAAAACAAGAAGGGAATGATGGCGGACAGAAGCATGGCGAACAGCGCCAGCGGATATCCGATGGTCCATCCGAGTTCCGGCATGAATTGAAAGTTCATTCCGTAGATCGACGCGACAAGGGTCGGTGGCAGGAAGACCACAGAAGCGATCGAGAAGATCTTGATAATGGCATTCTGCTCGACACTGATGAGGCCGAGCGAGGCATCGAGCATGAATGTAATGTTGTTGCCGACGAATGCCGTATGTTCGCCGAGCGACTGAATGTCGCGCGCAACGATCGCGCAGATTTCGACGGCATCCTCCTCACGCCGCACGATCGGCTGCGACTGCAAGAAGGTGACGAGGCGCGATAGGGAGACGAGACTGTCGCGTACCTTGCTGACCAGCTGGTGCTGGCTGGCGATGTCGAGCAGCTTGTCCTCCAGGAAACGCGGCGGGCGACGCTTGGCTGCCTTGCGGTTGACGAAGATCGTGATCGACAGGGAATCGAGGCGCGAGGCGACCGTCTCCAGGATTTCTGCGGTGCGATCCACAACCGTCTCGAGAAGATGTCCGAGCAGCTTGGCACCGGTATCGCACTGGCCGTTCAGACGCAGCAGACTCGCGCTGAACAGTGCAAAGGCCTTCGGTTCTGCGTAACGGATGGTGATCAACCGTCCGCGATAGAGAATGAAGGCCACATCGGTCAGGAGGGGGTGGCTGGAATCGGCGCGGTAGATCAAAGACGCCGTCATGTAGATCGCTTCGTTCTC
>JAIXSF010000501.1 GCA_027484835.1 Rhizobiaceae bacterium
TAACGCCGCCGAGGATGTTGCGGATCGTGCCGTTCGGGCTCTTCCACATTTCCTTGAGGTTGAATTCCTTCACGCGGGCTTCGTCCGGGGTGATCGTCGCGCACTTGATGCCGACGCCGTGCTTCTTGATGGCGTGGGCGGCGTCGATCGTTACCTGGTCATTGGTGGCGTCGCGGTTTTCGACCGAAAGGTCGTAATACTCGATGTCGAGATCCAGGTAGGGGAGGATCAGCTTGTCCTTGATGAACTGCCAGATGATGCGGGTCATCTCGTCGCCGTCGAGATCGACGACCGGGTTGGCTACCTTGATCTTGGTCATGAATATCCTCACGGGTTTTTGCCTGACGCGCAGGCGCGGGGAGGGCGCTCTGCCGTTGGCCTGCCTATAACATTCTCTCGTTGCAAGGCAAACAGGAGAGGGGGGCTTGGCGCAAAATCTGAGGTCAGACTTTCGCCGTGCGTTTGGCCCCAAACTTGGTTTCCGGTCACGCATCATTTTGCGCTAAGAAAAGCGTGTCTCAAGAACCTGATCGGAGTCGCAGATGAAGACCGTTTCTCCCCTCGTCGCCCTTGGCCTCTTTCTCGCGTCGGCCATGCCGATGTCGGCTGCATCCGATGTGACCGCGCCAGTCCGGGAAATCGTCGAGGCGGCAGCGCGCGGCTGGGATGACAAGGTCGATGAGCCCGCCGAGGACGTCTTCAGCGCCGACCGGCTTTCCCGACTGTTCACCAAGGACTTTCAGACAGCCTTCGAGGCTGCCTCGAAAAACCCGCCCTTCGACCTGCCGGAAGGCGAGACGACCGGCTATCCCTTCGACTATGACCCGATCGCGCAGGGCCAGGACGGCTGCCCCTTCGAGGACATCCGGATCGAAGACGACGGAGACGGGCAGGTGACCGCACTCTTCAACAATCGGCGCTGCTTTGGCGAGGGTGCCGAATACGAGGCCGACACTGTGCTGATCTTCCATGTCGTAGACGAGGGCGGTCGTTCTGTCATCGATGACATCTTTCCGGTGGTCGATGGTCAGAGCGGTTCCTCGATCAAGCAGGATCTGAAGGCACAGGGCGCCCGCTGAACTCCGAATGTCGACCAAGTGAAGCAGAATCACGCTGTGGCGCTGTCCCTCCGCGGCGTGGTTGCCGTGTCCACCCCTTTGCGCCCGCGCGATTTTGTGCCAATGGGGGCCCACACTCATACAAGGGCAGATCATGGCAGGGACGAACAGCGAGCGGATCATGCTGGCAGAAGGGCCGGCGATTATTCTGGTTGAGCCGCAGCTCGGCGAAAACATCGGCATGGTGGCGCGCGCGATGGCCAATTTCGGTCTGGTTGAGCTGCGCCTCGTCAATCCGCGCGATGGCTGGCCGTCCGACAAGGCCCGGTCAGCAGCTTCCAAAGCCGATCATGTGATCGATGGCACCGTGGTCTACGACACGCTGGAAGAGGCAATCGCCGATCTCAATTTCGTCTACGCCACCACGGCGCGACAGCGCGATGGCTTCAAGCCCGTTCGCTCGCCGGTGACGGCAGCGGAGACGCTTCGGACCAAGTTCCGCGCCGGTGCCAAGACGGGCATTCTCTTCGGGCGCGAAAAGTCTGGCCTGTCGAATGAAGATGTGGCGCTTGCCGACGAGATCGTCACTTTCCCGGTCAATCCCGCCTTCGCATCGCTGAACATCGCCCAGGCCGTTCTTCTGATGTCCTATGAGTGGATGAAGTCTGGGATGGATGACGTGCATTCGGTCCCCTTCGATGCGCCGCAGCAGCCCCCGGCCACCAAGGACGAGGTCGTCGGCCTCTTCGAGCATCTGGAAGAGGCGCTGGATTCGCGCGGTTACTTCCACCCGCCTCACAAAAAGGCCAAGATGGTCGACAATCTGCGTGCCGTGTTGAGCCGTCGCGCCTTTACCGGTCCGGAAATCCATGTCCTGCGGGGGATCATCAACTCCCTCGACCGGTTCACCCGGGTGGGGCAGAAAGCACCGGCGGCGAAGACCCAGGGTGAGGGCCAGACGACAGATGACAATCCAAGGGATGCCTGACCTCAAGCCGATCCTGGTCTTCGATTCCGGTATCGGCGGCCTGACCGTTCTGCGCGAGGCACGCCTCTTGATGCCCGAGCGCGGCTTCATCTATGTCGCGGACGATGCCGGTTTCCCCTATGGCGGCTGGGAAGAAGAGCCGCTGAAAGCCCGGATTATCAAGCTGTTCGGGGATCTCCTCAGGCGCTACGAGCCGGAAGCGGTGATCGTTGCCTGCAACACGGCCTTCACGCTCGCCGGTGCCGATCTGCGTCAGCACTTCCCCGACATGCGCTTCATCGGCACGGTGCCGGCCATCAAGCCAGCGGCCGAGCGGACACGTTCGGGGCTGGTC
Organism: Rhizobiaceae bacterium; assembly: GCA_027484835.1. Classification (GTDB taxonomy): domain Bacteria; phylum Pseudomonadota; class Alphaproteobacteria; order Rhizobiales; family Rhizobiaceae; genus Allorhizobium. The sequence continues at coordinate 2,381 of JAIXSF010000501.1, forward strand.
TCGGTGCTCGCCACCCCCGGGACCGTCAAGCGGGCCTACACCCGCGATCTCATCCAGTCCTTTGCATCGCAATGCCATGTGCGGCTGGTCGGTTCCGAAAATCTCGCGCGCATGGCGGAAGCCTATATCCGCGGCGAACTCCTGGACGATCAGGCGGTGCTGGCGGAGATCGCGCCCTGCTTCGTCGAGAAAGACGGAGCCCGGACCGACATAGTGGTGCTTGCCTGCACGCACTATCCTTTCCTTGCGAATGTCTTTCGCAGACTGGCGCCCTGGCCGGTCGACTGGCTGGATCCGGCAGAGGCGATCGCACGTCAGGCGCGCCGTCTGGTGCCGCTGGTGGAGGGCGCCGAACATCCGGAAAACTTCGACTTTGCGGTCTTCACTTCGGGCAGCCCTGATTTTTCCACCCGGCGACTGATGCAGGGGCTTGGATTGTCGGCGAAGACAGAGATGACGCCATTTTTTGGGTGAGCGCCCTTTTTGCCCGGTAGCGGGCATGGTAGCAATGGCGGGTTGCCGGACGCTCAGCCGGTGTAGAGGAGCTTTGCCCCCCTAGTTGTTTACTGAAATTGCTATTGTCTTCTTCCTGACACTGCTCAACGGCGTTCTCGCCATGTCAGAACTTGCAGTCGTTTCCGCTCGTCCCGCCCGTCTCAAGGTGCTTGCGGAGCAGGGAAGCCTCGGTGCCGAAACAGCGCTCAAGTTGGCTGGAGATCCCGGTCGCTTCCTGTCGACGGTGCAGATCGGCATTACGCTTGTCGGCGTCCTCTCGGGTGCCTTTTCCGGTGCGACGCTCGGCGCACGCCTTTCGCTCTTCCTGCAGTCTGAAGGTTTCTCCGTCAGTGTCTCCGATGCACTCGGCGTCGGTACCGTGGTCATGCTGATCACGTATCTGTCCCTGATCGTTGGAGAGCTCGTTCCCAAACAGGTGGCCTTGCGCAATGCCGAGGGCGTTGCTGCGCGGGTCGCTATTCCCATGTCGATCCTGTCGAAGGTTGCGGCGCCGCTCGTCTGGCTGCTCAACGGATCGGGCAAGCTCGTCCTGTCACTTCTCGGGCAGAGCGGTGACGGTGGTGGCAAGGTGACCGACGAGGAGCTGCGGACGGTTCTCGCCGAAGCCCACAGCGCCGGCGTCATCGAATCCAGCGAATCCGCCATGCTCTCCGGCGTCATGCGTCTTGCGGACCGGCAGGCGCGCGGACTTATGACGCCCCGTCGCGACGTGCAGATGCTCGATCTCGACGATACGCTCGAAGAGGTGCGCGAGAAGATGCGGGAAAGCCCGCATTCGCGCATTCCGGTTCGCAGCGGCGATTCCGACGAGATCGTCGGCGTGCTCCTGACCAAGAAGCTCTATGAGCGGATGGCGGAAGGCGGGCCGTTCGATCTGTCCGAGCTCGTCAGCGACGTGCCTGTCGTTTCCGACCTCGCCAAGGCGACGGATATCATTGCTTCCCTGCGACGGACTTCGCTGCACATGGTCCTCGTCTATGACGAATATGGCCACTTCGAAGGCATCATTACCTCGGGCGATATTCTCGAGGCGATCACCGGCGCCTTCAGCCAGGACGAGACGGAAGAGCAGGCCATGGTTCAGCGCGAGGACGGATCCTACCTCGTCGCCGGCTGGACGCCCGTCGACGAATTCGTCGACGTCATCCGCATCCCGATCGATTCGGACCCGGACTACACGACCATCGCGGGCTTCGTGCTGGACGAGCTGAAGCGGATCCCCGAGCTTGGCGAAAGCTTCGTCAAGGGCGACTGGCGGTTCGAGGTGATCGACCTTGACGGGCGGCGGATCGACAAGCTTCTCGTCTCGCGCGTTCCGACGGGCGAAGCCGGAAGCTAAATCCAGGCTGCGACAATTTGTTGCATAACGGCAACGGTCTTCGGCAAGATCTGCAATCTCGAATTGCGGGCTTGCCGGAGACTTTTTTGCATGGCATGTTCCGATCATCCGCAACACAAGCTACAGGAGGCGACATATGAATCATTTTTCTACGCGCATGCGCCTCTCTGGCGGATCGGTGTTTTCGTGCGGGGTGGAGCTTTCCACCACTGGCCGATACACCCGATGACTGTCTGAACAGTCATTTTCTCTGCCTTTTTCGGCGTTTTTCAACCATCCTGACGTGACCTGCCGTCTGCGCGTGTGAACGCGTTCGTCCGCTTGGCCCACGTCGCTTTTCATCTTCGAAAGGACCTGGGCGCATTGGCGTTCCGGGACGGACAAGTCATGCACGATCATCAATCTATAGTTGAAGTCCCGCTTGCCGAGCGGATGGACGACCTTTTGCAACGCTTCGGTTCCTGGCGGCTGTTTGCTGCCCTGGTCGGGGCAAGCTGGCGCAGGCGGCAGATCCGCAATCTGACGGTTCATCTGTCACCGCAGATGCGACGCGACATCGGTCTGCCCGACGAGGAGGAGCTGCTTTTCCCGCGTCGCCCTTCGCTTTGGGATATCCGCCCGTGAAGGGAGGGACTGTCCGGGTGGTCCCTGCCGTCCGGACAGTCTTTTTTTAGCGAAGCAGACCACACAGCCGGGTGGTCTGCTTTCCAAACCCGTATGGCTCGCCGACAGTTCTCAGGTGATTCCCTAGCCGCGCTGGTTCCTATGCCTTTCATGCATCCCAATCGCATCATCATGACAGCCTTCTTCCTGCAGCCGATCGCCTTTGGCAGCTGGTTGCCGCAAATTCCCGGTGTCCAGGAGCGGCTGTCGCTCGGCCCCGCCGAACTGGCCGTCGCGCTGCTTGGCCTTCCGACCGGCATCCTCCTGATGCTGCCGTTTGCCGGCCAGCTCGTCGGGCGGATCGGCAGTCGCAACACTCTCATCTTCGGCTTTCCGGTCTTTCTGGCGCTGGTGCCGCTTCCGGTCGCGGCACCCGACATCGTCTCGCTGTTTCTGCTGCTCGCTCTTCTCGGGATCGGCCTGTCGACCATCGAACTCGGGCTCAATGTCGAGGCCGATGTAATCGAGAAGCGTGGCACGGTGTCGATCATGAATCGCTGCCATGGCTTCTGGAGCCTCGGCATCATGACGGGCAGCCTTGTTGGTGCCGGGTTCCTGGCGCTGCACACATCGCCCTTCATCGCCATCGGCCTCCTGTCGCTGGTGCTGATGCCGGTCTCGGTCATCGTCAGCCGGGCGCTTCCGGTCCACGCGGCACCGGTTGCCGAAACGCAGCCGCGTTCGTCCTGGCGATTGCCGAGCCCCGGGATCCTCGGCATCAGTCTCTTCGTCTTCGGCATCACCATGACCGAAGGGGCGGTGGCCGATTGGTCCGCCGTCTATCTCAAGGATGTGTTTCAAACCACGGGCATGGCGACCGGGATGGGCTATGTCGTCTTCGCGATGATGGTCTCCGTTGGTCGTTTCGTTGGTGACGCGGCCAAGGAGCGGTTCGGTGCTGTCCTGCTCGCGCGGCTTTGCCTCATCTTCGCGCTCGTTGGCATGCTGCTCGTGGTCACCGCACCGGTACCAGCGCTCGTCTATCTGGGGCTTGCTTCCGTCGGTCTCGGTGTTTCCGTCGGTTTCCCGCTTGCTGTCACGGCGTCTGCCGATCTCGGAGACAGGCCGGCGGCAGAGAATGTCGCGATCCTGAGCTTCATCGCCCTTCTCGGTTTCCTGATCGGTCCGCCGATGATCGGTTTCGTCGCGGAGGTGCTCGGCCTTCGCAGCGGGCTTGCCACGCTTCTCCCGCCGCTTGTCCTCAGCATCCTGCTTGCCGGGCTGCTCGGGCGCCGCAAGCTGGCCTGAAAGCTGCACTTCCCTGTGGGTTTCGTCGATGCGGGTGACACGGGTGCCACCAACTCTGTTAGTGACTACAGATCAACACATGATTTGAGGATGCCGTCATTGAAGGTCGGAATCGATATGGGAACGGTGCAGGGCGGTCAGCCTGCCAAGCTCGATATCGAGGAGCTTCTTGCGACCCGCCTCCTGGTGCAGGGCAATTCGGGTTCGGGCAAGTCGCATTTGCTCCGTCGCCTGCTGGAGCAGTCCGCCCAGTGGGTGCAGCAGGTCATCATCGACCCCGAAGGTGATTTCGTCACGCTCTCGGACAAGTATGGCCATGTCGTCGTCGACGGGGAGCGCACGGAAGCGGAACTGGCCGGCATTGCCGATCGCATCCGTCGCCACCGCGTGTCCTGCGTGCTGACGCTGGAGGGCCTCGATGTCGAGCAGCAGATGCGTGCTGCCGGCGCCTTCCTCAATGGTCTTTTCGATGCCGATCGTGAATTCTGGTATCCGGTACTGGTCGTGGTCGACGAAGCGCAGATGTTCGCGCCTGCCGTCGGCGGCGACGTTTCCGAAGACGCCCGCAAGATGTCGCTCGGCGCCATGACCAATCTGATGTGCCGTGGCCGTAAGCGCGGTCTGGCCGGCGTTATCGCTACGCAGCGTCTGGCGAAGCTCGCCAAGAACGTTGCGGCGGAAGCCTCCAACTTCCTGATGGGCCGTACCTTCCTCGATATCGACATGGCGCGTGCTGCCGACCTGCTCGGCATGGATCGCCGGCAGGCAGAGATGTTCCGCGACCTGCAGCGCGGCAATTTCGTCGCTCTCGGTCCTGCCATGTCGCGCCGGCCGCTGCCGATCGTCATCGGCGCCGTCGAGACTTCGGCGCGCTCGTCCTCGCCGAAACTGATGCCGCTGCCCGATGCGCCGCAGGATGTCGAAGACCTGATCTTCACGCCGGATCCGGAAGAATTCACCCGTCCGATCGTCCGCCGTGCGCCGCCCGCTCCGCGGCCGACGACCGATATTCTCGCCGAGCTCTCCCGCTCGACGCCGGCCTCCATCACGCCGTCGCCGAACGAGGCGCCGATGCGCGGTGCCGAGATGTCGGCTGAGGAGCGTGAGGACAGATTGAGTGCCGTGCTCTCGGAAATCCTCGGTGACCCGCAGGCGGCCTATCGGACCGACAGCGTGCTCTATCAGGAGTTCCTGGTCCGCGCCCGCATGCGCCGCGTCGCCGGTCCGCCAATGCCGATGGGGGAGTTCCGCCGCCGGGTGGCGATCGCCAGGGCAGGGGTCGATGAGGAGACGGCTGCGAGCGAAGGCTGGCAGACGGCGCTGTCGCTCTCCGTCCGCGTCTCCGACGATCTGCAGGGCGTGTTCCTGCTGCTCGCCAAGGCCGCACTCCGCAACGAGGAATGCCCCTCCGACCAGCGCATCGCGCGCGCCTATGGCACGCATTCGGCCCGTCGTGCACGCCGTCTACTCGGTTACTTCGAGGAGCAGGGCCTGGTTGTTGTTCATACCGACTTTGCCGGCAAGCGCATCGTCGCCTTCCCGGATCTGGAGGTGCAGACCGCACCCGGCGCCCCGGATGCGATCGA
>JAIXSF010000253.1 GCA_027484835.1 Rhizobiaceae bacterium
ACGGCGAGGCGCTGATGTGGGCGCATAATCGCCTGATCGGTCGCCGCGAACAGCGCAAGATCCTGATGATGATCTCGGACGGTGCGCCGGTCGACGATTCGACGCTGTCGGTGAACCCCGGCAACTATCTCGAGCGCCATTTGCGCGCCGTCATCGAGCAGATCGAGACGCGTTCGCCGGTCGAACTCCTGGCGATCGGTATCGGTCATGACGTGACGCGCTACTATCGCCGTGCCGTCACCATCGTCGATGCCGATGAACTGGCAGGCGCAATGACCGAACAGCTCGCCTCGCTTTTCGAGGAGCAGCCATCCGGTGGTGCCGGCCGGGCGCGCCTGCGTGCCTGAGCGATCGGTCTATGCGCGTCTGATGGCCACCGGCTGCGCTCTTGCGACGGTTTTCATGCTCGCCGCCTGTTCGCCGGCCAATATCCCGACCGGCGAAACTCTGCCAATCGCGGTCGATAGCGACGTGATCACCGAGCTCGGCGGCCGTCCGACCTTGGCGCCGTCGCTGACCTTTGTCGGAGGTCTCGAGCTTTCCTCTTCCGAGCCGCTGTTTGGCGCTTTCTCAGCGATCCGCTTTCGCGATCCCCAGAGCTTCCTTGGCGTCTTCGATACCGGCTACTGGATCACCGGGCGCCTTCAGCGCGACGCCGACGGACGGTTGTCGGGGCTGGATGCCGTGGCCGTCGCACCGCTTCTCGATGCGTGCGGGCGGGAAAGCCTCAGCAAGTTTCGTGTCGATGCGGAAAGTCTGGCGCTGGATGGCGACCGCGGTTTCGTGGGTTTCGAACAGCGCCACCGTGTCGTCGCCTATGCTCCGCTGTCCGATCTCGGCAAGGCCATGCCGTCGGAGCCGCTTGTCTTTCCCTTCGATCTCGACATCCTGCACAGCAATGGCGGCATAGAGGCCCTGATGACAGCACCTCTAGACGGGCAGCTGGCAGGCGCGCTGGTCGCGATCTCCGAAAAGAGTACCGACGACAGCGGCAACAACTATGCAGCCATCCTGGGTGGCCCCATGGCCGGAGAATTCCGTGTCCGGCCGCGTGACGAGTTCGAGATCACCGATGGCGTGTTCCTGCCGGGGGGTGACCTCCTGTTGCTGGAGCGACGTTTCTCGATCGCTACCGGTGTCGGCATGCGCCTTCGCCGTATTGCCGGCGACACGATCAAGCCGGGTGCCGTGGTCGACGGGGAAATCCTGCTCGAGGCCGATTACAGCTCGCAGATCGACAACATGGAAGGGATCGATGCCATTCCGCAACCGGATGGCTCGGTCCGTCTGATCGTGGTGTCCGACGACAACCATTCCATCCTGCAGCGCAGTCTCATGCTGGAATTCCGGCTGGCGCAGTAGGGCTGCCTGAAAGCATCTCTTAACGTCGTTTCAGGGTTGGGCCGCCGGGAGCCGGTGTGCATCTTGTGCGTATGGCCTTGTCCGTCGATAGTTCGGCGATCAAGGTCAAACCGTGGGCCCCGTTTGAGCGAACCTGCAGAGATCGTCGTCAGCCAGTCCATCCCCCTTGCGCTGCGCCTGATCTTTGGCGGCGTTGCGAGCGTACTGATCGGGGTGGCGATCCTGGAGCTGCTGCCCGGCATCTGGCCGATCTCGATCGTCACTCCTTTCTTCGGTCTTATCCTTGCCGGTGCGCTTGCCGTGCTGGGCTCTCTTCTCGTCACCGCAATCCTGGGACCTTCCGACCTCTGGCGCATCCGTCCCGGCGAAGTTCAGATCGAACAGCGGCTGCTCTTTGCGCATCAGGTCTTCATTCTTCAGCCCGAACGGTCTGAATGTCGGATCGTCCGCCAGGAGATGAGTGATTCCGCGCCGAGCTGGCATATCGTCATCGAAGGTCTGTCCCCGCCTTACCTGTTTCGTGGCGGTTTCGTGGATCAGATGAGCGGGCAATGTCTGGCCTTCATGCGATCGCGGCGCATTGCCGGTCTCTGCTCGCCAGGCTTCGGATCCGAGCCCGCCGCAGAGCTTGCCCTTGCCACCCTGACTGCGAACAAGACGTCGTCTCCGGCGTGATCCAGATTTGCAAAGCAAAAAGGGCGGAAGCCATGGCTCCGCCCTCATTTTGTTGCCGTGACCGGTGGGTCCCGCCTCAGACGGTCCGCTCAGCCTGCGGCATGGGCCGCAAAACGCTCATCAGCGCGCCGTAGGGCAAGAGCATGATCACGCCGATCAGCATCTTCACGCCGAAGTCAGCGATCGCCCAGGAGATCCAGCGTGGCGCCTCTGCGGACAGGACGCCGAGGACCGGGGCTGCTGCAATCGCGAAGTCGTCGTTCGGGCCGATGAAGCCAAAGACGGGTGCGAAGGAGATCGAGAAGAAGATCACCGTGTCGAGTACGGAGCCGATCAGCGAACCCATCAGCGGTGCCTTCCACCAGGACTGCTGACGCAGCCTGTTAAAGACAGAGATGTCGAGCAGCTGGCCGACCAGGAAGGCCGAACCCGAGGCGACGGCAATGCGCGGCGTGGCGAGCAGGATGGACAGGAGAACGCCGGCGATGAAGCCGACAAAGACCACGCGGCGCGCGATTTTGGGGCCGAACTGACGGTTCGTCAGGTCGGTGACCAGGAATGCGACGGGATAGGTGAATGCGCCGAAGGTCAGGAGATCGGCGAGATTGATACCTGCCAGAACGCCGTTCACCGGGTACTGGACGAGGAAGTTCGATGCGACCACGACGGCCGTCATCAGCAGGCTGTAGACAAAGAAATAGCGCTGGATCAGCATTTTTTTATCCTGGGTGATGCCACCAGTTGGAGGAACAATCATGTGAGGGAAGGCGCACATGTCAGGCCTTCGCCCGGCATGTTCACCTCAAACGAAAAGGCTTGCCCGGCGAACCGGTCAAGCCTTTCGAAAGTCTTGTCCGAATGACGCTATTAAGCGGCTTCGGCGGTCTTCTTGACGATCTGGCGACGCAGCAGACGAGCGCGCATGCTCAGGTCGTTTTCAGAAGCCTTGAGAAGGAACGCGTCGAGACCACCGCGATGCTCGACCGTGCGCAGGGCAGCAGCCGAAACGCGCAGGCGGAAGCGCTGGTTCAGAGCGTCCGAGATCAGCGTAACGTCGCACAGGTTCGGAAGGAACCGGCGCTTGGTCTTGTTGTTCGCGTGGCTCACGTTGTTGCCCGACTGGACGCCCTTGCCGGTCAATTCGCAACTGCGGGACATGGTACACCTATTGTTTTTCTAGGCCATCGCATCGCTTCCGGCCAAAAGCCGGCGAGGCAATCCAACAGCGTCTGATTGGAAAGTTGCGGTTCTATAGTCAGTGAGAACCGGCGCGTCAAGCCAAACCTTGGATTTTCCGGGCGGCAGAGCGGCTGTAGGATATTTTCTTGCCACAGTCCACCGCGAGTATGCATTCTCTGTTGTGCCGGAGTTCCGGCCCTAACCCATCTGGAGATGGCGTCTTGCGTCCAACCGGCCCCGCCCTTGCCCTTCTCGCCCTGATGCCCGTTTCGGCCGGTGCGACAGACTACCGCTACGACACGAGCTACAGCGTCGCGCTCGGTATCCTCCCGATTGCCCGCATGACATTCCAGACGGAGGTCGCCTCGGATCGCTACACGATCTCCGGGCAGTTTCACTCGTCCGGCCTTGTCGATGTCGTTCGTGAGGTGGCGGCGAACAGTACCGTCACCGGTACGCTTGCCGGAGGGCGGATGCAGCCCAAACGCTACGAGCTCGACTACAAGAGCGGCAAACGGGCCAGCACCTACGAGGTCTCGTTCGCCGGCGGTAATGTGGTCGAGACGAAGGTTACCCCGGAGCGTCCGAAGCCCAGTTCCTGGGTCCCCGTTCAGCCTGGCGATCTACAGTCGGTGCTTGATCCGATCGGTGCTTTGCTCATCCCCGGCGATGCCGATGTCTGTTCCCAGACACTGCCTGTCTATGACGGCGAAAGCCGCATGGACCTCGTCCTGTCGCCGAACCGCTCGGCAAGTTTCTCTGCCGGTAACGCCAAGGGTGAGGCCATCGTCTGCTCGGTCCGCTACGTGCCGAAATCCGGCTATCGCCAGGGCCGCAAGGACATCGAATATCTGAAGTCGGTCACCGGCATGGAGATCTGGTTTGCCAAGACGGCGACCCTGAAGCTATATGCTCCTGTCTATGCGAAGATCCCGACCCGCTACGGGACGGTGCATGTGACCGCAGAAAAGTTCGACGGCTAGTTTCAGCGGGCGAGCCCCGCATCAGGGGATTTCATGAAGACCAAGGCAACGCT